>CAXSIG010000261.1:0-1904 GCA_964237255.1 uncultured Bryobacteraceae bacterium | reverse complement strand
TATTGAATTCACCGTCAATAATCCAGGGGCCTTGAATTGGAACCTTATTCTCCTTGGTCTCGGCGATAATCCGGCGCTGAGCGACATTCCGAGCGATATTACGTTCGACCGTTGTTATATCCACGGCGATGGGGTCTCAACTTACGTGCGCGGCATACTCGGAAATGCTAACAATCTCTCGGTTTTGAATTCATACCTTAGCGGCTTTGTATCCAATTATTCCGAGACTCAGGCAATTCTGAGTTATGCCAGCAGCGGCCTCCAGATCATCAACAATTATCTGGAGGCCACCGGTGAAAATGTCCTGATTGGTGGGGTAGGCCCTGAACTTGGCCCATCGGTAACGCCGGTCAACGGAACCATACAGCACAACTATTTTTCAAAGCCAATTGCGTGGCGGGGGTCGCCGTTTGTTGTCAAAAATCTGTTGGAATTTAAGAATGGCTATCGATTTACCATCGATTCCAACGTCTTCGAAAACTGTTGGGCCGCAAACCAAACCGGGTTCGGTTTGCTTCTTACCCCACGAACCGCTCAGGGCGGGTCGATCGGGAATCACGTAGACAATATATCCATCACCAATAACCTTTTCGAACACATAGGAAATGGCATCGTGATCGGTTATTACGACGACCTTGCCAAAGACGCATCGGGGAACCCCGTCCCAGCCTCGCAACTTCAACTAGTTCACGACGTTACAATAAAGAACAATCTGTTCGACGACCTTGGCCTGAAGTATTCTTACTTTTCATGGGGGCTAGAGGTTGTCGGTCCTCCTGATAACCTAGTGATCAATCATAATACTTGGAATTACGGCGAAAATACCGATTTTGCCTGGTGGATTGTAGGAACTGCCCGCTCTTCGAATGCCGTGGTTACAAACAATGATTTTGGTAACGATTTAGGCGGCGATGGCGTTGCAGGTCCTGATGCTGTACTGCCGGGAAGCACATTTTCCGGCAATAACGTTCGGAACGCAACCAATAGGTGGTTCGGCAGCAGATACGCCTCGACCAATACTTTCAACCAGCCGAGTGCGACCGGGGCAGGGGCGGATGTAACGGCGTTGCGCGCTCTGGAACTTACTATCAGGAGCGGTAATCGTTAGCGACTAGCCGGTACAGAAATAGCTGTAACATTGGTGATGGCGAGCTGGTTTAAATCCCAGCTCGCATACCGGGAATTAAGAGGGAACCCGGATTTAAGTTGTTCTAGGCTGCGCTCGTCTATTACTTCGTCGAATTGGACGAGCGTCTGGCCACCTTCCTCAAATACCCGGCGGTAATCTGATGCGCGTGAGCGGTTATGGTAAGCAAACTGATTACCCGCGTAGAAATCCCATTCGGCCTCGCTGAATTGCAGGAAGTTGATGTACGAGATTGATGGATCGGCGTGGGAGAAGTGATCCGACGGATCAATATGGTGCAGGCAAAATCCTCCCGGCTTCAGGATGCGGCAAGACTCTTGTAAAATTCCGATTAGAACCTCTTCGGGAATATGCTCGAAGACTGTATAGGAAAACTGAACATCGATCGAATGCGCGGGAAGTGCCGTAATGCGGGCATCGGCGGGGGCGTGATACTCAATTTGAGCACTTCGCATTAGCCGTTCCAACGTTCTGGAGTCGCATACGGCGGCTAATCGCCGTTCCAGTTCACTCGCCTCAATTACGGGAGTGAATATCGTAAAAACGTGTTCCTTTTTCTCACGGATGGTGTCTAGGGTTTCCTCCACGCGGCGAGATCGAAGGTAGCGATGAAGATCGAACGTTGCAATTTGTGACGCGCCCGCTAAAAACAAAGCAATTGGCATGTCTAAAGCTCAGCCCGTCCCCACTTCCATGATTCGTTTGTCGGAGACAGTCAGGCCGTGTTCCACAACCTTTTTAATCAAACGAACGCATT
>CAXSIG010000260.1:0-7598 GCA_964237255.1 uncultured Bryobacteraceae bacterium | reverse complement strand
GGAAAAGCCGTGTTCGTCTATTGGCCGCTGGACAAACTTGGCCGAGTCAAATAGGTCAGGTTAGGCCGCGTCCACTAAGCGAACACGCGTCCCTTGTGCAGTCCGAGCAGGATCTGAACTATCCGATGCGCAATCAACTCATGGAGCGTGAGCAACTCGCGATGAGCGCGGGTAATCTCCTCGACATCGGCGCCAGGAGCGATCTCTGCTCCAGCCTTGAGCGCATCCGTAGCTTCTTTCAAAATGGGATCCGCAAGAACTTCCCCAGCCATCTCCCAGAGCGTAATGAAGCGGTCGACAGCGGTCGGGAAGCTCACATGGAAAACACCGTGCAAGCTCGTGGTGCGCGGCGGTTTATAGTCCAGGTTAAACGGACCGTTATATCCATGGCTCCGCAAGAGTACCAGCACGTTCAGCCAATCGAGCGGATTGACCAACCCAACCGCGATGTCGACGTCGTGCTTCAGCCGATAGCCATCGTTAATGTCGAAGTGCCACAGTTTCCCGGCGGTTAACGCGCGGGCCAGAGCAGCGCGCGGCGCTCCACCCCACATCAATTCGTGGAGGTATTCCGGATTCAATCCCACCATCTCCGGATGCGTCAACAGCCCGGAACCGATAAAGCCAAGCATGGCATCGCTGGTAGGCAGCAGAATCTCCGCTTGCGGCTCGAACGGCTTCGCCTCCATGCAATGCTTCAGCGTGGGCCGGCCATGCTTCTTCGCGACCGCGATGTCGTGCTCGCAAGCGGCATTCAAAGCTTCGGCATACCAGCGCAACGTCTCAGTCTCCTCCACTGCGCCCTGAACGTAATAGCCCAGCGACCCAGGCCAATAGACGGCAAACTGCGCGCCGAGCTCATGCCCGATCTCGACCGTGTTCTTCACCCGAAACGCCGCGTACTCCCGCACGGCCGGAGATTCCGCTGCGGGACTGGCGGCCCACACCGCGTGATGAAAGGTTTCGGTCGTCACCATGGAACACTGAAGCCCGTTATCCGACAGCGACTTCTTGATGCGCTCCACGATTGCGTGCTGCCCATCCTTCCCCAAGTCTGCGGTTGGGATCACGTCGGTATCGTGCGTACACCACCACGCGATGCCGATCTTGCCGTATTCTTCGATCACGCGCTCAAAGCCGATCGGCTCGCGCGTCGGAGCATGGAACAGGGCATGGCCTTCATAAGCGCCCGCCCACTGTGGCCCGGTGATAAAGTGCTTCCTTCGCGTTTCAGGCGAGTAAGCGCCACCACACGCCGCGGTAAGACGTTCAATAAGCGATTGCTGTTGGTCAACGGGGATCGGAGTCATCGGAATCTACGGTTAGCATATCGGAGACAAGATGTGACTCGATTGTGTTAGGATTATTTCCTTATTTTCCTGCCGTCCGCATGAACATTCGCGCCCTGATTGCTGAGATCCACGATTCCGTTCAGTTTCGCCACGAATTGCGCGACCCCTATAACACCGCGGGCGATTCCGACCTCCGTCGCCTTCGTGATGGGTGCGCCGAGCTCTATCGGACAAGGAACATGGCCGGACTGCTTCCGCCTGAGCCACCAACCCTGCGCGGAAGAATCGGCGGACTGATCGTGCGCGCGGTGCAGAGGATGCTCTTTTGGTACACCCCCGCCGTGACACGATTCCACAATCAGACCGCTTCACTGGTTGGCGAGTTCTACACGATCGTCGAGAAGCAGACCAAGACAATTGAGAGCTTGCGTTTAGCTCTTACGGCACTCGAAGGTCAGCGTGGGGTGGATCTTCCACGCGTTGAAGGTCTCTCACCGGCGGTGAGCTTTCAATTGCAGGACCACTTCCGTGGAACGGAATCGGATACGAAGGGAAAACTGGCCGGGTGGCTGGACGCGATTTCGCATGAGCAACCGCCCGCCGGGCAGTGGCTGGATATCGGTTGTGGACGCGGCGAATGGCTGCAGCTGGTTGCCGCCCGTGGACAGGACGCTCTCGGTATCGACGATAGCGAACTCAGCGTCGCAAGATGCCGTGAGCGCGGCCTCATAGCGCGGCGGGGAGAGGCGATCGACTATTTGCGAGAGGTTCCCGACGGGTCATTGAGCGTGATTACCGCCTTTCAGGTGGTGGAGCATCTGGGACTTGCAACGTTGGAAGCACTGATCGCACTGGCGTCCCGAAAGCTGAAACGGGGCGGCTTACTGGTGTTCGAAACACCGGACCCGGCCAATCTGCTGATGGCCACGCGCTACTTCTGGAACGATCCGACACATGTCCGTCCCATTCCTTTCGAACTGATGCAGTGGATCTTTGGCTATTTCGGTCTCAACGTCGTCAAGCACCTTCGGCTGAATCCGTTCCCCGAAAACGAACAGTTGGGCTATGGGGAACTTGAGCCGGTCGCGCGCTTGAACGGACTGCTCTACGGTCCGCGAGATTATGGAGTGATCGGCCGCCGTGAAAACTAACCGCGTGGCGATGTTTACACCGTTGCCGCCCTCGCGCACCGGTACGGCGGACTACGCCTCTGCACTGGTTCCGGAGCTTGAGAAGCTGTGCCGTTTGGAACTGTTTGAGAAGGTGCCCCGCACCTTCCATGCCGCGGAGTTCGATCATGTGATCTACCAGATTGGGAACAATCCGTTTCATGCGGATTTCTACCGTCAGGCGTTACGCGACCCCGGCGTGGTGGTGCTGCACGACCCCAATCTGCATGACCTGATTCGAAACCTCACCGCAAGCCGGGACGGCGCCTACCTGCGCGAGGTGCATTACGAATTGTTTGGCGAAGAGTGGCGGAGTGGGCACGCCAACGCACAACCTATCTCCGATCTGCAGCCTCCCGTGCTTACCATGTCGCGTCGTCTGTTGAGCCGCAGCAAGGGCTGCATCGTGCACAGCCGCGCCGCCGAGGACCATGTGCGTATGAAAGGTTTCCGCGGCCCGGTGGCGAGAATCGCGCATGGAGCTTCGCAACGTGTTCCGGATGCAGCAAAATACCGGGGCCTACTCGGCATCCGGCCCGAACAGCCTCTCGTTGGCTTGTTCGGCTACTTGCGTCCCGATAAGGAACCTGACGATTGCGTGCGCGTCTTTCGGCGCATGCTGGAGTGGGCTCCGGACGCTCACATGCTGGTAGCGGGGCAGGAACATGAGGAGGTGGATTTCGGCAACGCCGGTGAGCGAGTGCGTGTTCTCGGGTTTCAATCGCCGGAAGATTTCGATGGTTACATCGGCGCTTGTGATGTCGTCCTGAACCTCCGCTGGCCGACCTTCGGTGAAAGCTCCGGCATCACGGCGCGAGCGCTCGGTATGGGCAAAACCGTGATTGCCTGGGATTGCGGAGCGCACACCGATCTACCGGACGACGTTTGCGTGCGCATCCCGCGCGACCGTTTTCGGTTCGACGTACTGGATGAAGTGTTGCGACTGCTCTTTCGCGACCGGACAGCGCGAGACACAATCGGCGCAAACGCCGCCTTATGGAGCGCTGAAACATGTTCCTGGAAATCCACCGCCCAGCGCTATCTCGATTTCCTGCTTGGAGGCAGTACGGGCGCGCCTGCTGGAAAGGTTGAGAAGTCGCTGAACCAACAAATCACGAAATGGGTAAAGCCGGGTAGTCCGCAGGCGCAATACGTGAAGAGTCATGAAGCCAGGCTGGTACGGACTCTGGAACTGACCCCCAAAGGAACGGAGGCGTCGCGGGTGCTGGAGTTAGGTTGTTACCTGCAAATCACGCCCGTGCTGGGGGAAGTATATGAATACGGTGAGGTGCGTGGCAGTTATTTAGGAACGGGCGCAAGCCATTTCCGGACCGTGGAAGCCGACTCGGGTGAGCGGTTTCAATGCGCGATTGATTTGTTTGATTGTGAAAAGGATATATTCCCTTACCAGGACGACTACTTCGCGACCGTACTCTGCTGCGAGTTGCTCGAACACCTGGAGCGGGACCCGATGAAAATGCTTCTTGAAATTCATCGCGTGCTGCAGCCGAATGGCGTGTTGATACTTACCACGCCGAATATCGCCTCGGCCGGCGCGGTTGCGGCGGTGCTGGAAGGCCGCCATCCGGGCTTCTATACGCGATATGCATCCGACCCCGGTCATCGGCGCGAATACACAACGGCTGAAGTGGCGGATTTGCTAACGGCCGCGGGGTTTGCGGTGGAGCATTTGGAAACAGGCCCGTACGGGTCCGTCGATGCCCCGGCTACGGAACGGACGAAACAGATGCTTGCGGAACGCGGCTATCCGAACACATTGCGAGACGACTGCATATTTGCCGTTGCGCGGCAGGAAGCGCTGCCGGTAGATCGATATCCCGCGTGGTTGTACGATGCGTAATCGAACAAAACTATTGGCACTCTCCTCCTGAGTGTGCTAATAATAGTCTTCGGGAGCGGAAGCTCCTGAAAGCTCGATTCCCAACAACACCCCAAAGGTTCTAACTATGAATATTCGTCCGTTGTATGACCGCGTGGTCGTAAAGCGCCTCGAGGAACAGCAGGCAATGCAAGGCGGCCTGTACATTCCCGATTCCGCCAAAGAGAAGCCCCAGGAAGGCGAAATTGCCGCCGTCGGTAATGGCAAGCGCCTGGAAGATGGAAAGGTTGTGCCGCTTGAAGTGAAGGTTGGCGACCGCATCCTGTTCGGCAAGTATTCCGGAAGCGACATCAAGATCGATGGCGAGGAATACATGATCATGCGTGAGGATGAGATTTTAGGCATCCTCGACAAAAAGTAATTGGCCCCAGTAACCAGTCCCAGGAGACTCATTAACAATGGCAAAACAAATTATTTATGCGGATAGCAGCCGCCAGGCGATCCTGCGCGGTGTCAATCAATTGGCCGATGCGGTCAAAGTAACCCTAGGCCCCAAGGGACGCAATGTCGTCCTCGAGAAAAAGTTCGGCGGCCCGACCATCACCAAGGACGGCGTCACGGTAGCAAAAGAAATCGAACTGAAGGACCCGCTCGAAAACATGGGCGCCCAGATGGTTCGCGAAGTGGCTTCGAAGACCTCCGACGTTGCCGGCGACGGCACCACCACCGCTACTATCCTTGCCCAGGCCATCTTCCGGGAAGGCGTCAAAGCTGTCACCAGCGGCGCAAATCCGATGCAGATGAAGCGCGGCATCGATAAGGCTGTAGAAATCGCCGTGGCTGCGGTGCAGAGCATGTCGAAGCCGGTTTCCGGCGACATGATCGCCCAGGTCGGCACCATCTCCGCGAACAGCGACCACACCATCGGCGGCATCATTGCGGAAGCGATGAATAAAGTCGGTAAGGACGGTGTTATCACGGTTGAAGAGTCGAAGACCATGGTCACCGAGCTCGCCACCGTGGAAGGCATGCAGTTCGATCGCGGTTATCTCTCGCCTTACTTCGTGAGCGATGCCGAACGCATGGAAGTGGTTCTCGAGGATCCGTATATCCTCATCCATGAAAAGAAAATCAGCAACATGAAGGACCTCCTTCCGCTGCTGGAGCAGATTGCCCGTTCCGGCAAGCCGCTTCTGATCATTGCGGAAGAAGTGGAAGGCGAAGCGCTTGCCACCCTCGTGGTCAACAAGCTGCGCGGCACGCTGAACGCTTGCGCTGTGAAGGCTCCTGGCTTCGGCGATCGTCGTAAAGCGATGCTGGAAGATATCGGCATACTGACCGCTGGCAAGGCGATCTTCGAAGAAACCGGCATCAAGCTGGAAGGCGTGAAGCTGGAAGATCTTGGCCGTGCGAAGCGCGTGACCGTGGACAAAGACAACACCACCATCGTGGACGGCGCTGGACAGTCGAAGACAATCGAAGGCCGCATCAAGCAGTTGCGGACCCAGATTGAAGACACCACCTCCGATTACGACCGTGAGAAGCTGCAGGAGCGTTTGGCGAAACTGGCCGGCGGTGTTGCGGTGATCAAAGTCGGTGCGGCTACCGAAACCGAAATGAAGGAAAAGAAGGCCCGTGTCGAAGACGCGCTCCATGCAACCCGCGCGGCTGTCGAAGAAGGCATCGTCCCCGGCGGCGGCGTTGCGCTGCTCCGTGCTTCGAAAGCTCTTCAGGGCAAGAAGTTGGAAGGCGATGAGCAGTTCGGTCTGGACATCGTCCGCCGCGCTTGTGAAGAGCCGCTGCGTCAGATCGTGCTGAACTCCGGCCACGAAGGCGCGATTGTTGTCGAGAAGGTTCGCTCGAACGATAACAATAACTTCGGCTACAACGCCTCCACCGATAACTACGAAGATCTGGTTGCGGCAGGCGTGATCGATCCGACCAAGGTAACCCGTACCGCGCTCCAGAACGCCGCGTCTATCGCCAGCCTGATGCTGACGACCGAAGCGATGATCTGTGAAATCCCGGAGAAGAAGTCCGCTCCGGCAGGCGGCCCCGGCGGCCACGGCCCCGAAGGCATGGACTACTAAGCTTTAGTCCAAACTTGTTCCAAGCGAAAGCCGCGATCCGAAAGGGTCGCGGCTTTTGTCGTTCTACACTACTTTTATGGACGAAGCACGATGGGAGCGCATCGAACGCACAATCGAATATCTAACGAATCAGCAGGCAAGTTCGGATGGCTAAGTTCACGCGTGGAGCGAAAGGACCCAGGAGAAAATCGAAAAACTGTTGCACGTGCAGTCAGGACATCAGGTTCTAATCGATGCCCTGTTCGCTCAAGACGAGAAAATTCAAAGAACGCTGGACCGGGTTTCCGTTTCACTCGAAAGGGTGAACGAAGCACATCAGCGTTTAACCGAAGCGCAGCTTCACACCGAAGAACGTCTCAACGCCCTGATCGGATTTGTAGATCGTAAACTCGGCGGCGGTCCTTTGAACTAGGGGCTCGCTTACTTCTTCGGTACGGCGATCGTTATATTCCGATACCGGATCACGCCGTGATGGTCACCCTGTAAAAAGAACGGACCCGGCTCGGACTCATTACTATCCAGCGCGCCTCCCGTAGGCCCGGGAATCTCGACATTGTCGTGATACATCTTGCCGTCCCGCACCACTGTGACGTGGCGGCCGACGAAGGTGATATCGAACGAAGTCCACTTACCTAAGCCGAGTTCCGCGCCCGTAGGAGGTGGATAGTGGCTGTAGATCGCTCCCATCTCATGGGTAGGTTGCGTGCCGCCTTCCGTGCCGACTTGGACCTCATAACGGCCTCTCAGATAGATTCCGCTATTGCCGCCTTCCGGACAGTCGACTTCGATGTGAAGCTTGAAATCCTGAAATTTCTCGGTCGTCTTGATATTCGCCGCGCCGGGGTTGCGCTGGCCCGGAACCTCGGGGTTGTCGTTGACCAGTTCGCCATCGCGCGCGACCCACTTGTTGTTGGTCACGTTGCCAATTGGCTCCCAGCCGGTGAGGTCTTTCCCGTTGAACAGCGCTCGCGGCTTTGTCCATTCTTTCGGCATGGGACGGTTGAGCTCCGGTGCGCGCACTCCCGCTAATGAGGGACCGGCCGCGTCGCCGCGCTTTTCTACTCCTTCGATCTTATTAGCGCTGGCGGAAGTCAGTTCCCAATTGACCGCCGGGCCGCGACCCGCTGCGGAGACCACGACCGTCATCTTGCCGGATTCCAGGTTCGCGCCCACGATGGGTCGCCATGCCCCACCCCTCGGCTGTACG
>CAXSIG010000259.1:5274-7608 GCA_964237255.1 uncultured Bryobacteraceae bacterium | reverse complement strand
TGCTCTTCGCCGACGATTCCGGCCTGGAAGTCGAAGCTCTTGGCGGAGCGCCCGGCATCTACTCCGCCCGCTACGCCGGCAATGATGTATCCAACAACGAGCGCATCCTGCGCGAGATGAAAGGTGTGGCGAATCGAAGGGCAAGATTCGTCTCCGTTATCGCGTTGGCCAAAGCGGGCAAACTTATCGAAACTTTCCGAGGCGAAGTGAATGGTGAAATTCTCGCGACCCTGCAAGGAGATGGCGGATTCGGCTACGATCCGCTGTTCTATTACCCTCCCTTCGCCTGCTCGCTGGCAGAAGTTCCAGCCGAGCGCAAACATTCGGTCAGCCATCGCGGCCAAGCACTGGACCGGATGTTGGCATGGTTAAAGACGGCTCGCGTGATGTAATATCTCTGGCGTTTGCATCGCCGGAGAAACAATAATGACGGTCAAACAAGTTGCGTTAGCGGCATTGGCGACTGGCCTGTGTGTCGCGGCCGATTATCCCGAAGCTTCGATAACGAACGGCATGGTGAAGGCGACCGTTATGTTGCCCGATCCGGCGAAGGGCTACTATCGCGCGACGCGGTTCGATTGGTCGGGACAACTGGAAAGCCTGGAGTGGAAGGGGCATTCCTATTTCGGTAATTGGAATCCGGCGCCTTACAGTCCGAAACTTCACGACGCCATCATGGGGCCGGTAGAGGAGTTTCTTACCGACGGAGCCGGGTTAGGTTATGCAGACGCGAAGGCAGGCGGAACGTTTCTGAAGATCGGTGTCGGAGTGATTCGTAAGCCGGAGGAGCCGAAGTTTCAGCAGTTCAAAACGTACGACATTGTCGATTCAGGGCAATGGAAGATTTCGCGAAAGAAAGATTCGGTCCAGTTCACGCAGAAAGTTAAAGACGCGAGTTCCGGTTACGCCTATGAATACACGAAGACGGAGCGCCTGGTGCCCGGTAAGCCGCAGATGGTTTTGGAACATCGCCTAAAGAACACAGGGACAAAAGAGATTGTGTCCGATGTGTACGAGCACAACTTCTACATGCTGGACAAGCTGCCGACCGGTCCCGATGTGGTGGTGAAGTTTCCCTTTGAAGTTCATGCAGCCCGCGATTTCCGAGGACTGGCCGAAACTCGCGGCCAGGAACTTGTCTATCTCAAGGAGTTGGAGAAAGGACAATCGGCGCAAAGCGACTTAACCGGCTTTGGGGCCGATGCAAAGGACTACAACATCGCGGTGGAGAACAAAAAGACGGGCGCCGGTGTGCGGCAGACTGGAGACCGGCCGCTCACGCGGATCAATTACTGGTCCATTCGCTCGACTGCTTGCCCGGAGCCTTACATTCACATGGCGATTGCGCCAGGAAAAGACTTTACCTGGCGAATCACGTACGACTTTTACGAAGCGAAATAGCTACCTGTTATTCAGATCGTGACAGGCGTTGCAATCGAGCGGCGCTTTGTGCGCGCTGTGGCAGTTCATGCAAGCGCCCATCGATAAGTCGGTTTCTTTCGCAAGAACATCGCGTGTAGCTACCGGACCATGGCATGTTTCACACGTGGCGCCATGCTCCACGTGAACCTTGTGACTGAAGAAAACGAACGCTGGAATCTGGTAAACGCGAACCCAGGGAACGTCCCGTTTCGAATCGCGAAACTGCTTCAGTTGCTGGATTGAGGGTGAATCGGCCTTGATCGATTGATGGCAAGCCATGCACTTCGGCGCGCCCGGCATGGTGAGGGCTTCGCCAGGATCCGGCATTGCGTGGCAATCTTTGCACTGCAGGCTCGCCGCGGTGGAATGCTGCTTGTGGCTGAACGGAATCGGTTGAGTAGGGGCCACCGCCGTTGTCTGGGCGAACGCTGCTGCCAGCACAAGGAAGAGCGCCGCGGAAAGGGCCGCAAAAAGAGGAGGACGCCGAAACATGAGTTCCTTTTCGATCATACCGAGGCGAGTCGATAAGCGCGCCGGCAGTTGCCGTGGAAGAACTTGTCACGCGCGGACGCCGGCTTTGTTTCGAAGTAGCCTTTGAGGCTCGACAGCACTGCCTGATAGATGCTATGCGCTCGCAAACGGGCCAGTTACTCGCGTACATCACACGATCCTCGCGAAACGAACCGTAGACGCGGTCGCGTTCCGAAGCGAGTTGCGTGGGACCGGATAGCTTCGCATACACGTTCGTCAGATTGCGAAATTCCGGCAGATATGGCGAATCGCCATCAAGCGGCAGATGATCGATTACGATTCGCAAACCGGGTATTCGTCGCGCGAGAAGAATCACGTTAGGGAGCATGGATGCGCCGCCGAGAGCATCGAGGCTCAAGCCAGCATTCGATAGATGCAGGA
>CAXSIG010000259.1:0-5264 GCA_964237255.1 uncultured Bryobacteraceae bacterium | reverse complement strand
GCGAGCCGCACCTCCGTTTCGCCCAAACGGATGCCGCGGAACAACGGATTGCGTTGGAATCGCGCCAGGTGTTGTTGAAACTCTGCCGCGCCCGGTTGTAGATGCCCAATGAAGCCCTGGATTACCGGATGCTCGCGCGCTAAGTCGAGCACCCACTGATTGTCTTCCAGCGAGGGACTTGCTTCCACTACGACCACGCCCGTCACACCAAGTGGGCGAACCATATCAGTCCAGGGTTGCGGCAGTACGCTTCGATAGAGTGGATCACCTTTCGGCGGCCACGGTACACCCTGTGGGCGGAAGGGGTCGTAAAAGTGGACGTGAGCGTCCAGTATCCCTGCTGTGCTTGCCGCTTGAATGGCAGTGGAGCAGAGAAGGCCGGCGACAAGGTCCCGGCGACGCATCACCGCCGTTTTCCTCCCCCGAATAGCGAGCCGAGAACTCCACGAATCAGTTGGCCGCCCAGTTGCGAGCCGACGGACCGGGCACCGCTTTTCGCCATCGCTTCCAGATCTCCTTCGTGATGACCACCGCGTGGACCGGTGGAGCCGAGTAACACATTGCTGATGCCGCTCATCATTCCGCCTTGCGGTTGCTGTTGCTCTTGCGGAAGTGCGACCGGCACGGGCATGGGAGTAGGCGTGGGGGGACGAAGAGGCGGAAGTGTAGTAGAGGATGGAGCAGGTGGTGCCGCAGCAGCAGCGGAATCCTGCTTAGCGGCGGTGACGCTTGCCGCGCCCTTGTTGCAGAGCCGTTCATAAGCGGATTCGCGATCCACCGCTTGCTCATACACTCCCGCAACTAACGAAGAGGCCATGAAGGCCTTTCGCTCCTCAGGCGTGATGGGTCCGATTTGACCATGCGGCGGCACCACGAACGCGCGCTCCACCATATTTGGCGTCCCCCGCTCATCGAGAAACGACGCCAAAGCTTCACCTACGCCGAGTTCTGTAATCGCAGACGCGACGTTCAGCATCGGATTCGGACGGAAAGTTTCGGCCGCAGTCTTGACGGCCTTTTGATCACGCGGAGTGAATGCGCGCAGGGCGTGCTGAACGCGATTGCCCAGCTGGCCGAGAACGGTATCCGGAACGTCCGCCGGGTTCTGAGTCACGAAGTAAACGCCCACGCCTTTCGAGCGAATCAATCGAACCACCTGTTCGATTTTGGTCAGCAATTCAGCAGGCGGATCGTCGAATAAGAGGTGCGCTTCATCGAAGAAGAACACCAGCCTTGGCTTGGGCAGGTCGCCGACCTCCGGCAAGCGCTCATAGAGTTCGGACAGAAGCCACAGGAGGAACGCGGCGTAGAGTTGCGGAGCCAGCAGCAGCTTATCGGCGGCAAGAAGATTGATGACGCCACGCCCGCTCGCATCGGTTTGAAGCAGGTCTTGAATGTCTAACGCCGGTTCACCCAGGAACTTGTCGCCGCCTTGTTGTTCCAACCGGAGGAGCCCACGCTGAATCGCGCCGACACTCGCCGCGGAGATATTCCCGTAAGCGGTTTGAAACTGCTTCGCCTGGCCGGCAACGAACTGCAGCATGGCCCGAAGATCCTTCAGGTCCAGAAGCAGCAGCCCGTTATCGTCGGCGATTTTAAATACGATCTGAAGTACCCCTTCCTGCGTGTCATTGAGATTCAAAATCCGGGCCAGTAATAACGGTCCAATCTCCGAAACCGTCGCGCGCATGGGATGGCCCTGGTCGCCGAACACGTCCCAGAGAGTGACCGGGCAGCCTTCGAATTGAAAGTCTGTCAGCTTGAGCTGTTCTACGCGCTCTTTGACGCGGGGCGTTTCCGTTCCCGGCTTCGCGATGCCGGAAAGGTCGCCCTTCACGTCGGCGGCGAAAACCGGAACGCCGATGCGGCTGAAGTTCTCAGCCATCACTTGCAAAGTAACGGTTTTCCCCGTCCCGGTCGCGCCGGCCACCAAGCCATGGCGGTTGGCCAGTGCTGGAAGCAGGAACAGGTCTCGGTCGGATTTTGCGATTAACAATGGATCGATCAGGCGGAACTCCTCCGCTTCAATGTAACGCCTTGTATGATGGTCGAATTCATGCGCACTTCTGTCGCTGCCCTTGCTTGTGCCGTTTGTCTTAGCGCGGCGGGGGATCCTGCGTCGTTAGAGCAGTTGTTCACGCGTCCTTTTTCCTGGGGCACGCCGCCGAGCGAGGTGACGTGGTCGCATGACGGGCACAGGCTGGCGTTCTTGTGGAATGCCGAAGGACAACCGTTCCTGGATCTGTATGCCTACAATCCGGACGAGCACAAGCTCACTCGCCTGACGGATATGAAATCCGTTCATGACACCCTCAATGCCTCAGAGTTGTCCAAAGACGAACGGCTCAAGCGCTACCAACTGCCCGATACCGGTCTAAACAGTTTCAATCTGTCGAACGACGGCGCGCAGCTTGCGTTCACGCTGGAGGGCGACTTGTACACCGTTCCGGCCGATGGCTCGGCAAAGCCGTTTCGGTTGACGCGGACGAAGGTCGCGGAAAGCGCGCCGCAATTCTCCCCCAACGGCAAGCAGCTTTCCTTCATTCGTGGCGGGCAATTGTTCGCGCAGGATCTAGCAACCGGCCAGTTGACGCAAATTGCGGACGCGGACGGAGTCGCGTCGTATAAGTGGTCGCCGGACGGCAAGCAAGTGTTCTACTCGACGCGCGCGCCCGGAGGGAATCGCCAACTACTGTTGCCTATTTATTCGGGTCGTGTAGTGACCCGCGTAACCTGGCTGGCGATGAACCCGGACAAGGCAAATTGTTCACGGTTTCATCCGACGGTACAGGTACCGCTAAAACCATGGACAACGGTCCGTGGGGACCGAAAGTATGGGGGCAGGTGTCCCCGCAGTGGTCGCCGGATAGCCGGTACTTAGTTCAGACCGTGACGAATCCGGACCTGAAACGCGAACAGGTCATTCTGCTGGATGCGCATACGGGCAAGGCAAAAGTCATTTACGAGGCGAAAGATGCGGCTTGGGCGAATGGCATGGCGGTTGGTTGGTCGCCCGATTCGAAGACTGTCTGGTTTACTGACGATGCGGATGGATTCCAGCATCTGTATACGGCGCCGGTCAGCGGCGGTAAGCCGACGCAAGTCACCAAGGGGAAGTGGGAGATTCACAAGGAGCAAACGCTCTACGGAACCGATCCGCAATGGGTGGGAGAGTGGCTTTATTATTCATCCACGGAGCCAACGCCCTCTGAGCGACAGTTCTATCGCGTGAAGCCGGACGGCAGCGGCAAGGAGCGCCTGTCGGAGGGCGAGGGCATTCGGCTGGGAATCGTGTCGGGCGATGGTCAGCACCGTGCGGTCATGACGTCAGACCTGACGCACCCACTGGAGTTATATGTGGACAACACGCCGGTGACGAACCGGGCGCACACCCTGTTCGAGAAGTATCCGTGGCCCACAACCAAGTTTTATCAGTTCCCTTCCCGCGGCGATGGCCAAACAGTCTCAGGCAAGATGCTGCTGCCGCCCGGATATTCCGCTGCGAAAAAGTGGCCTGCCGTGTTTTTCATCCATGGTTCCGGTTACGCCACCAGCGTGCTGAAGCAGTGGGGTAGCTATCAGGAATATCGGTACGTATTCAATTCCTGGCTGGCGAATCACGGTTACGTGGTATTCGATATCGATTATCGCGGCAGTTCCGGCTACGGGCGCGATTGGCGAACCGGCGTATATCTCGACATGGGCGGCCCGGACTTGCAGGACGTCTTGGGCGTAGTTGATTTCGCGAAGCAGTTAGCGACCATCGACATGCGTCGCTGCGGGATTTGGGGCGTGAGCTATGGCGGCTTCATGACCGATATGGCGCTGTTCCGCGCGCCGGGAACGTTTCAAGCGGGAGCGGCGTTTGCATCGGTGACGGATTGGGAAAACTACAATGCGTTTTATACGCAGCAGCGATTGAACCGGCCGCAAGACAACCCGGAAGCGTACCGTCGCAGTTCTCCTATCACCTACGCTGGTGAGTTGCGCGACCCGCTCTTAATCGTCCACGGCATGGCTGATAGCAACGTGCTATTCCAGGACGATGTGCAGTTGACCGAGAAGTTGATTCATCTGAACAATCCGAACTTCAGCGAAATTTTCTACCCGGAAGAAAACCACGGCTTCGCTCGTGAGGAATCGTTGATCGATAGTTTTCGGCGAACGGCGGCGTTCTTCGATCAGCACCTGAAATGAAGATTCCCAAGCTTTACCCAATCCTCGATACGGCGACCCTTGCTCAGCGCGATGCATCGCTCATCGCGGCTACACGGGCATTTCTTACAGCCGGAGCCACACTCCTACAAATTCGCCACAAAGGGCATTGGTCCAGGACCATGTTCGAGGATGCGGAACAAGCGGCGAAGCTTTGTCGCGACAGCAACGCGACATTAGTGATCAACGACCGCGCCGATATTGCCGCGCTGCTCGATGCCGGGCTCCACTTAGGTCAAGACGACCTGCCGCCATCGATTGCACGGAGGATCATCGGCAACGACCGTGTGCTCGGATTCTCAACGCACAATGAGGCACAGCTACAGGCCGGAGACCGCGAACCGGTCGACTATCTTGCCATCGGACCGGTGTTTCCAACCAAAAGCAAGCAGAATCCCGACCCGACTTTGTCTCTTGAGGCAGTGAGCCGGATACGTTCCGTCACTACCAAGCCGCTGGTCGCCATCGGCGGTATCGATCGCGTGAATGCGTGTTCGGTTTTGAAAGCAGGCGCGGATTCCATTGCAGTGATCGGTGATCTGTATCCGGACTCCGCTACCGAACAGGCGCTGCTTGAACGGGCATCGGAATGGATGAAACTTCTATGCGACTAAGGCTTCAATGAACACACTGACCCAATCCGCGCTTCCGGGAGTTCCGCTTGTGAATCGCGGCAAGGTGCGCGATATCTATCGCGCTTCGGACGACAAACTTCTGTTCGTCGCAACGGACCGCATTAGCGCGTTTGATTGCATACTCCCCGACGGCATTCCGAATAAAGGCCGCGTCCTGACGCAGATGTCGTTGTTCTGGTTCGATTTCCTGAAGGATTCGGTTCCGAATCACCTGGTGACGGCGGACGTGAATCGCTATCCGCATCACATCAATCCCTTTCGCGAACAACTGGACGGACGCTCCATGCTGGTGAAGCGTGCGGAGATGATTCAGGTAGAGTGCGTGGCCCGCGGCTATGTATCCGGATCGGGCTGGAAAGATTATCAGCGCACCGGCGCGATTTGCGGGATTCCTCTGCCCACGGGCTTGCGTGA
>CAXSIG010000258.1:5626-7618 GCA_964237255.1 uncultured Bryobacteraceae bacterium | reverse complement strand
AGGCAAATCCACTCTGTTTAATCGCTTAACCAGCGCGGGAGTGGTTGCCGATGCCCGGATGTTCGCCACGCTCGATCCCACAATTCGTGGCATATCGCTCCCATCCCGGCGTCGCGTTCTGCTGAGCGACACCGTCGGATTTATTCGCAACCTGCCTACGACTCTGGTAAAGGCGTTCCGCGCCACATTGGAAGAAGTAGGAGAGGCGACGCTGATTGTTCACGTGGTGGACGTTTCTTCGCCCCACGCGACGGCCCATACGGCCCATGTGCTTCAGGTGCTGACCGAGATCGGCGCGGTGGGAACACCTCAGATTCTGGTGCTTAACAAGCAAGACCTGCTGCCGCCGGAGGATCGGAATGCGGATGTGCTGCGGGCGCGGTTGCTAGGCGAGTCCGGCGGGAAGCCTTCGCCAACCGCGGTGCTGATCTGCGCCGGAACAGGCGAAGGAATTCCAGAGCTACTGGCCGAAGTAGATCGGGTGATTCCATTCGATCCAGTGGCAAGCGCCAACTTCGTGATACCGCTATCCGATCCGGCAAGCATCGCATTGTTACAAGGTTCGTCGCGTATCCGGACGCTAGAGTATCGCGACGATTTTTGCGTGATTCAGGCAGATGTGTCAGAGTCGTTAATGCGAAGGTTGAATCGATACTTGGCCGGTTCGGTAGACTAGCTGTGGAAAACGTTGTGGAGAATGCGCTTGCGTAGTAATGACGCTGTCGCCGGAGGCTATAGCACCACAGCAGTGCTTTTTCCGTACGACGCGTGTAACTTGTTGCATGAGCTGGACTTAAGCCGAATTTCTGAAATTCGAGCCAGTTTCCTTCAAAATGTCGGGCACCGCTGCAAACCGACAAGTTTTTCCACACGTTTGGCGAGGAAAGCAAGATGAATTTGCCCAATTTCCTAACAATTGCGCGCATTTTTTTCGTCCCGCTACTAGTAGCCGCGCTAGTGGAACAGGATGTGGAATTTCAGCTCGGCGGTTGGCATGTAACGAACGATTGGCTGGCGCTGGGTATCTTTTTAATTGCCGCCGTAACCGACTTATTGGATGGTTATCTTGCGCGGCGCCTTGGGCAGATCACGACGATTGGAACGCTTCTGGATCCGATCGCCGATAAGCTTTTGATCTCCGCCGCGTTAATTGCGTTGGTGCAGGTTCATGCCGCACCCGGATGGCTGGTGATTTTGTTGATCAGCAGGGAATTCGCCGTGTCCGGTTTACGTAGCATCGCAGCGGCGGAAGGCTACACAATCAAAGCCAGCGACCTTGGGAAGACCAAGACAACTCTGCAGGTATTAGGGATCAGCCTGCTGTTTATGAGTATCCGCCACCCCTGGTTAACGCCGGCAGCTCACTGGAGTATGGGCGCTGTTGCGGCCTTTTCACTCATCTCGGCGTTCGATTATTTCTGGAAATTCTGGCGTCGGGTGGATATCGGGACAAAGCAGCGGCGCCGACGCGAAGTATTGGTTGCCGAACGTCACGCCAGGTTGGCTGCGTATCGGGAACGCCGCGCGAAAACCACAGCTCAAGGCTCCGGGGCAGGCTTAGGAGGAGTGCGGGGAACAACATGAGCACCTTCCGGAGTTACTTCTACAACGCGAACCTGCCCTTTCGGGCCGATTTGCTCTACCGGCTTTCCGTTCCAAGTTAGCTGTACCGCTCCAGCATTTCCGGCTACTACTTTTATTCTTTCGGAAGCGTCGATGGTTTTCTTTTCGTCCGGCTTCATCACGCCGACAAATTGCGACTTTCCGTCGGCCGTGATGGAAAGCCATGCTTCTTCGGTGGTACTGACGTCTAAGCGGATCGCGCTGGTCTGCGGCGAGGCGGAGGGTTGATCGGGAGCGGATTCGACAGGGGTGGTCACCTGTTTCACTTCTTCTTTTTGCGGTTCGACGTGCTTCTGCGCGACCGGTGCAGAGGGCGTGGCCGGAGCGGACTGCGGCCGGTTCATGTAGTAATACACAACTCCAGTAGCC
>CAXSIG010000258.1:4159-5616 GCA_964237255.1 uncultured Bryobacteraceae bacterium | reverse complement strand
CGAGTGCAGCCGCGATCCAGAAGATGGACATCAGCATGGAACCCGAACTGGTGGCGGAATTGTATTCGGAGAAGGAATAATGCTTGTCGGCTTCGATGATTTGCTTGCGCGGGTCGTCCCGAGCGGGCTCGTCCGTTCCCGTTGGAATACTTTTCAGCTGCTCATCCAGGAGCGCGGGATTCAGGCCAAGTGCCGCCGCGTATTGCTTGACAAAGCTACGGGTAAAGACGCCGCCCGGCAGCTTACCAAAGTCGTTTTGCTCCATCGCCTGGAGCATTCTGGTGCCAATTTTCGTAGTTTGCGAAAGCTGCTGAAGTTCGAGGCCTTGTTGCAGGCGCTCGCGGCGCAGTGTCTCGCCAATGGAAGTCATGAGTGCGGTGAGGGCTTCCCGGCTTCCCTCTCGTTATAATACTACGGGGAAACGGGCGATCTTATTGTGTCTACGCGCTTTACAGCCCGGACGATCTCTGTGGTGGTGGTGAACTGGAACCGCTCCGCCTTGCTGCGAAACTGCCTCCAATCGCTGGCGGCGCAGGATGGCTTAAATGTGGAAATCGTGGTGGACAACGGTTCATCCGACGACTCCGTGGAGATGGTCAGCCGCCAGTTTCCTAACGCGCGATTAATTCGGAATGCGGAAAATCTCGGATTTTGCGCGGCTAACAATCAGGGGATCGCCGCCGCGCGCGGGGAGTTTGTCGCTCTGCTGAATAATGATGCCGAAGCGAATGCTGGGTGGCTTGCCGCGTTGCGCGACGCTTGCGAGACGTCGCCGTCAGTAGGCATGGCGGCGAGCAAAATTGTGGTCTTCGAAAACCCCGAGCGGATCGATAAAGCGGGACACCTGATCTATCCCGACGGCCAGAACCGGGGGCGCGGGACCGGTGCGCTGGACCGCGGGCAGTTCGACAAAATGGAACCGGTACTTTGGCCGGATGGCTGCGCGGCTATGTATCGCGCCGAGATGCTGCGCGAGATCGGCGGCTTCGATGAAGACTTGTTCGCTTACGGCGACGATGCGGAACTGGGGCTGCGCGCGCGCATTGCAGGCTGGACCTGTATGTATACGCCGTTCGCCGTGGTACGGCACCATCGCGGATCCACGCTGGGCTTGCAGAGCGTGCGACGGCTTCACCTGATTGAACGCAATCGGGTTCTGCTGGCGGCAAAGCTTTTTCCCATGGGGTTGCTGCTGCGTAATCCTTGGTATTACCTGCAGCGTCTTGGCGCCGGTGCGCATGCGTCGTTGACAGGAGCGGGCGAAACGGCCCTTTTTCCCGGATGGTTGGGAAAACTTCGTCTTGCCGCGGGTTTACTATGGGGAGATTTGGCTGCCCTAATCAGGCTGCCGCGAACGTTGCGAAAACGAATGGATGTGCGACGCAAGCTCTCGTCGCGGGAAATCACGCAATTGATTCTGAGCAATCGAATCGGTCTTCGGGAGCTATCCACGCAAG
>CAXSIG010000258.1:1220-4149 GCA_964237255.1 uncultured Bryobacteraceae bacterium | reverse complement strand
CGGCTCCCCCGATCATTGCGCAACTACGTACTTCACTTCGAGGGACTGATCGAAAGCGCCATCGTCAACTTCGCCGGCAAGCTACCGGCAGGCGCCCGGGTGTTAGACGCAGGCGCCGGGGAATCGCGGCATGCGGCCCTTTTTGCTGACCAGAACTACGTGGCCGTGGATCTTGCGGTAGGCGATGCATCATGGGACTATCGCAAACTGGATTGCATCGCGGATCTTACCGCGCTTCCGTTCGCTTCGGATTCGTTCGACGCATTATTGAACATCGTAACGTTGGAACATCTTCGCGACCCCGCTCAGGCGGTCCGTGAAATGGCGCGCGTTCTTCGCCCCGGGGCTTCGGTGCTGATCGCGGCGCCGCACGAGTGGGAGGTACATCAGAGCCCTCACGATTATTTCCGCTACACGCGTCACGGTCTCGCTCACCTGCTGCAGGCAGCGGGATTTACCGAAATCCAGATCGCTCCCGCAGGCGGTTATTTCCGTCTGCTCTCGCGACGTTTGCTGAACGGTTTACAATTCTTCGTAGGAGGCGCGCGCTGGTTGTTGTTCCTGCCGGCGGCCGCGCTACTGGTACCACCCGCGATGGTCCTGCCTGCGCTCGACGGTCTGGATCGCGACAAAAATTTCACCTTGGGATATCTGTGTACCGCAAAGCGATCCTCATAGCTTGTTGTTTTGCAGCGGTTCTCACCGCAAAAGATTTCAGCGGTGCGCGCGCGATGGAGTTTACCCGGCGTGCAACAGCATTTGGACCGCGTACGCCAAACACACCAGCAAATCGCAGTCTGCAGGCGTACATTTTGGCGCAACTACGTACGACGCACTGCCAGATTGTAGAAGACCCGTTCACGGCTCAGACTCCGCTAGGTCCGGTGCCCATGAAAAATATTCTTTGCAGGTTCGCGGGCAGTTCGGGCAAGGCAATTGTCTTCAGCGGCCACTACGATACGAAAACGATTCCGAAATTTCTGGGCGCGAACGATGGCGGTTCGTCCACGGGTTGGTTGCTGGAGATGGCGAACGTTCTTGCGGGAGCGCCTCGGAAAGACGACGTATATCTCGTGTTTTTCGACGGCGAAGAGGCGTACGGTGAGTGGAGCGATACGAACTCCCTCTATGGAAGCCGTCACCTCGCGGAAAAGTGGGCTGCGGACGGCACGCTTCCTAAGATTAAGGCTCTGATCAACGTCGATATGATCGGCGACAAGGATTTGAGTCTGGTGTGGAACTCCGGTTCCGCTATGTCGCTACAGAACACGGTGTGGGACACGGCCAAGCGCTTAGGGTTCGAGAAGTATTTTTCGACCACTGGCGGAGTGACGGGCGACGATCACGTTCCGTTCATTCAACGTGGCGTCAAGGCGCTGGACCTGATCGATTTTGAGTACGGCCCCGGTAATCAGTACTGGCACACTGTGGACGATACAATCGATAAACTGAGCGCGAACAGTTTGCAGATTGTGGGCACGGTGCTTCAGAAAGTTATCCCGGAGTTGGAAGCGCGGCCTTAATGGACGGGATAGCGGTGGTCGATAAGCCGGAGGGCTGGACGTCTCACGACGTAGTAGCGAAATTTCGCGGCGTCGCGAGGACGAAGCGGGTAGGTCATTTAGGGACGCTGGACCCAATGGCTACGGGGGTCCTGCCGCTTGCTGTCAACGCGGGAACGCGGCTGGTGAAGTATTACGTTGGCGCACAGAAGACTTACGATGCGGATATCCGGCTTGGGTTTGCTACCGATACGTATGACCGCACCGGAAGACCGGTTTCAGAGCCTGCGAACGTATCGGTGAACAGAGTGGAAGTAGAGAACGAACTCGCCAAGTTTCGGGGTGCGATTTCACAGATTCCTCCGCAATATTCCGCCAAGAAGGTGGGCGGCGTAACCGCTCACAATGCCGCGCGAGAAGGTTTGGTGGTACAGCTAGCGCCGATCCACGTCACGATCCACGAACTCGATCTACTGGGATTCGAGGGCGACCACATTCGATTGCATATTCGATGTTCCGCCGGGACTTACATTCGGACTATCGCCGATGACCTGGGCAAGGCGTTGGGATGCGGCGCGCACCTCGACTCGCTGCGACGCTTGGCTGCGGGCGACTTCACGATCGATCAAGCAAGACCTCTGCAAGAGGTTGCGGTGATTCCACTGCCGGAACTGCTCCCGCAATTTCCGATCTTCGCGGTGGATGAGCAGATGGCCGCGTCGATCCGGCAGGGTCGAACGTTTGGCGCACCGCAATGTGAAACGCCCTACTTAAAAGCGCTCTCCGAAACAGGTTCGCTCATCGCGATTTGCAAGCGCACGGCGCTGGGCGCTTATCATCCGGAAACGGTAATCGGCTGAGCTTGCAGGAAGTCGAAGTCGCACCCGCGATTCGCTTGCGTTACGTGTTCCAGAAACAGGCGGCCATACCCACGGTCGTAAGCCGGTGCGGGCTTCTGAAAGGCAGCGCGCCGCCGTTGTAACTCTTGTTCATCGACCAGGAGCTCGATGCGCCTTCCCGCTGTATCGAGTTCCACCAAGTCTCCGGTTTGCACTAAGCCCAGCGGGCCGCCGACGGCCGACTCCGGCGCGACGTGAAGCACAACCGTCCCGAAGCTGCGGAATCTGGCCCCACTCCGGGAAACCGGGACCGCCAATGGGTCCGCAGTTCTTCATCACCAATACAGTTTCGGGCGTTACCGGCAGATCGTCCCGATCGATTTCGTCCAGCATTTGCTTGTGCGTCTCGAACACGTAGGCAGGTCCGCGATGCTGCAGCAAATTCGGTGACGCAGCGGTTTGTTTGATTACCGCGCCATCGGGAGCAAGGTTGCCCCAGAGCACCACAGTGCCGCCCTCCGAATGAATTGGGTCAGTGTAGGGACGAATCACGTCGCGGCGGTGACATGGGGCGTCGGACACATTTTC
>CAXSIG010000258.1:0-1210 GCA_964237255.1 uncultured Bryobacteraceae bacterium | reverse complement strand
CCATAGACGCACCAAGATAATGATCAACTACATTTTCCGCAATGCTCTTTCCGGTTACTGTGAGGGCGCTGCCATGTAAAAGCGGTAGCACTTCGCGCATTACGGCCGGCACCCCTCCCGCAACGAAGAAGTCTTCCATCAGGAATTCGCCGGAAGGTTTTACGTTGACCAGGAACGGAGTCTTTCGTGAAATGCGGTCGAACAAATCCAATTCCAGTTCGATTCCCAGACGGCCGGCAATCGCGACTAAGTGAATCACGGCGTTGGTGGAACCACCGATCGCCATGTTGACCGTGATCGCGTTCTCTATGGCTTCGCGCGTCATGATCGCGGCGGGACGAAGGTCCTCGCGCACCATGTCGACGATGCGCCGGCCACTTAGTTCCGCAAACATCATGCGCCGCGAATCGACAGCCGGGGGCGACGCGCAACCTGTTAAGGTCATTCCCAGCGCTTCGGCCAGGCTTGTCATCGTGCTTGCCGTACCCATCACGGTGCAGTGACCGGCACTACGGGAGAGACCGCCTTCGATCTCGCAAAGCTCCTCATCGTTCAGCTTGCCCGCGCGGTAAAGGTCGAACAATTTGCGGCCGTCGGTACCGCTGCCGAGCTTCTTGTCTTTCCAGATTCCGCTCAGCATGGGGCCGCCCGGGACCACAATCGAAGGCAGGTTCGCGCTTGCGGCACCCATCAACTGAGCGGGGGTCGTCTTGTCGCAGCCGCAGAGCAGCACCACGCCATCCATCGGATTCGCGCGGATGGATTCCTCAACGTCCATCGCCATCAGATTGCGGAACAGCATCGCCGTGGGACGCATGAACATTTCGCCAAGCGAGATAGTCGGGAACTCCAACGGAACGCCGCCGGCCGCCCACACGCCTCGTTTCACCGCTTCGGCGACGGTCCGCAAGTGAGCGTTGCAGTTGTTTAATTCGCTCCAGGAGTTGCAGATTCCGATGACGGGTTTGCCCTCCATCGCATCCCGCACAAAGCCCTCGCTTCGCAGCCACGCGCGACGCGCAAAGTTGTAATACTCCGGTCCACTCCACCATTCCGCGCTACGCAGTTTCATCGGTACATTATTCACACGCTGGAACATGGGCGCGCATGGTGGAGTCTATCTCAACAGAACAGCGCTGCTCGAATTCAACAAAAACAAAGGACAACTTAAATGTTTGAGCAGACGTTTCTCGAAAGGGACGGGTCCGCG
>CAXSIG010000257.1:7102-7628 GCA_964237255.1 uncultured Bryobacteraceae bacterium | reverse complement strand
TTGCGCCGGCATCGCTTATGTCCTACCGTTCGGGCTTCCTGGCGCGTATCTCGGGCGGGTATTCCAGGGTTTTGGGGAGGCTTGTCTTTACACAGGCGCTGCGGCCTGGTCCGTTGAGGTAGCTGGGATTGAGCACAGTGGGCAAGCGCTTGGATACGTTTCCACGGGTATTTGGGGCGGCATTTCGGCTGGACCGGTTATCGGCAATTGGCTGGGCAGTTTCCAACACGCGGCGATTTGGCAGGCAGTCTTGGCAACTCTGGCATTCGCGATTCTGAGCCGTGTTCCTGAAGACTACAAGCCGGAACCTCATCATGGACCGCGCGAATGGTTGCCAAAACCGTTGCTCGTGCCGGGACTCACTGTAGGATTTACAAACGTTCATTACCCGGTGGTCGCCGGTTTCCTGGTGTTGCACTTAGCAAAGCACGGCGATTCGGGCCGGGCGGCGTTCACCGCTTATGCGCTGATGAATCTGACATCCCGGTTCGCATTCGGATGATTACCGGACTGGATCAATCCGGCC
>CAXSIG010000257.1:6582-7092 GCA_964237255.1 uncultured Bryobacteraceae bacterium | reverse complement strand
GGTGACACTGGCCTTCGCGCCATCTCCCCCATTTGCGATCGTTGCCGCCGGCGTGTTGGGTTTGGGGTTTTCCTTCCCCTGGTCGGCAATCGCGGCGACTTCATTACGACAGCTTCCGGCGCATCAGCGCGGATCGGGAGTCAGCGTCTTGAGTGCGTTTTATGACCTGTTTGTCGGCACAAGCGCCTTTGCGGCAGGTGTCGTCTCTAAGCAATTTGGCTATTCGGCAGCATTTCTGATGGCCGCCGTGGCGCTGATAGCCGCCGCCATTTGCGGGCGGATCGTGTTCCGATCACCCCGACAGGTGGTGGCGGAAGCAGCCAAAGAACTGGTGGAAGCGCAACCGGCGCGTTGACGGCTAAAACCTCACGACCACCTTGCCGAAGTGAGTGCCGCTCTCCAGATGCCGGTACGCCGCTTGCGCGTCGTCGAAATCGAATACCCGGTCGATCACAGGTTTCATCTTGCTTTGCACCATCGCTCGATTCATTTCCTCGAACATGTCGCGAG
>CAXSIG010000257.1:3826-6572 GCA_964237255.1 uncultured Bryobacteraceae bacterium | reverse complement strand
CAACCGAATGCTTTTCATCAGCACCGGCGTTGGATCCACCTCGCCTCGCCCAGTCAGTACGCCGATTAGCGTCACAACGCCCCCCATTTTCACGGCTTTAATCGACTTGCTCAACGTCCCCGCGCCACCCACTTCAATCACACGATCGACACCATGCGCGGGTTTGTCCCAATCCGGAGTGATTTTATAATTCACCAGGACATCGGCCCCCATCGCTCTGGCGCGCTCCAGTTTTGCATCGCTACTTGACGTCGCGACCACACGTGCACCAGCTAATTTCGCGAATTGAAGGGCGAAGATGGAAACGCCTCCCGTCCCCTGAACCAGCACGCTTTCTCCCGGCTTCAGCCCGTTTAGAGCGTTCCACGCCGTAACTCCTGCGCAAGGCAGAGTGGCCGCTTCTTCATACGAGAGATATTCCGGAATCTGGATCAGGCCTTCTTGCGAGAAAACTTTCCGCCCCGCAAACACGCCGTCCGTTCCGCCCCCAAGAGCCGCTTTAGCCTTCGCTGCGTCAATCGAGCCCGATAACCACCCCTGCATGAAGATCCCCGCGACCCGGTCTCCCACCTTCCATCGCGTGACGCCTTCCCCCAGTTCCACAACCTCGCCCGCTCCGTCGGATAGCGGAATGATCGGATACGGCACGCCTTTGCCATAATCACCGCGCGCCACCGCCAGGTCGCGGTAGTTCAACGACGCCGCATGCATCTCGACAATGACCTCGCCATACCCCGCCTGAGGATCGGGACGCTCTACCTGGATCAGCGCGTCAATGCCCTTCGGTTCGCGAATCTCGTAAACTTTCATTGTTGGCCTTTCGTTTCTGCGATGTAAGTCTTCCCGTACCGCTCAATCAAAATTTCACCTACTCACTTCCCGCAACTCTACAGCATCGCGTCCAGGCCGGCTCACGACTCATCGTGCCTTTCGGCACGCGCAAACTGACCGGAGTCATCCTCGCTTGTCACGACGAAACTCCGTCCGTCACCACGCGGGAAGCTCTGCGACTGATCGATTCCGAACCGGTCCTCAGCGCCGACCTTCTCGCCCTGGCGCGTTGGATTTCGGGCTACTATTGTTCCCCGCTGGGCGAAGTGCTTCGTTCGATGCTCCCGCTCGCATCGGAGATTCGATCCGGGAAGACATGGTCGCTCACGGATGCGGGGCGCGACGCCGCGCGTCAGCTACTATTCGCGTCGGCCGCCGAAGACGAGACAGTTCAAATCCTGGGCGCGCTGGAACATCGGTCGCTTGCGGCGGCTTACCTCAAGAAGAAATTTCCTCTGGCGGACCGCGCGCTTAAGTCGCTCGAAAAACGGGGATTTGTGATTGCGGAGCAAACACGCTCGGAACGCGATTATCTCCGGGCCCCTTCTTCTTCTTTGTCCGTTTCGGGCTTGAGCAACCCGCCATCGCAGACAAAACTTCCTAAAGCCGAACGGGAACTTCTGGCTTACCTGGATTTGCACCCCGGATCCCATAGCCTTTCCGATGTTGAGCGGCAAGTGAAAAACGCTGGACCTGCCGCACGCTCCCTGGCCCGGCGCAAATTAGTCAGCGTCACGGAAAATGCGCCGGCCTCTCCCGCAGATTCGGCGTATTTGACACACGACCTGAATCCCACGCAGACCGCTGCATTTGAGGAGATCGAACGCGGTCTGGATCGGAAGACGTTCCAGACGTTTCTGCTGCACGGAGTAACCGGTTCGGGTAAGACAGAAGTATATCTTCGCGCCATTGAAGCGACGATCGCGCGCGGCCGCAGCGCGCTGCTGATGGTTCCGGAGATCGCGCTCACGCCCGCCATGGCGGGCCAATTCTTTCAGCGTTTCGGAGACCGCGTCGCCATTCTTCATAGCGCTTTCAGCGATACAGAACGTACCGGCCAATGGCGGAAGATTCGGTCGGGCGGGGGCCGCGTGGTGGTAGGACCGCGTTCCTGTGTATTTGCACCCGTTCGAGATCTGGGCCTGATCGTTGTCGATGAAGAGCACGACCAAAGCTATAAGCAGGAGGAAAATCCGCGATATCACGGTCGGGATGTCGCTTTGGTCCGCGCGCAACACGCCGGCGCTTGCGTGGTACTCGGCTCCGCCACGCCAAGTCTCGAAAGCCGCTACAACGCCCAGCAAGGGAAGTACGCGCTGCTGGAACTGCCAAGTCGCGTGGCTGCCCGTCCGCTTCCACGCGTCGATCTGATAGACATGCGGCAGGAATTTCTGGAAACACGCAAGCAAGCGACTTTCTCCCGCGCCATGCTCGAGCAACTGGAGGCTCGGTTAGAATCCGGCGAGCAGACCATCGTGCTCCTGAATCGGCGCGGATTTTCCAGTTTTGTCGCTTGCAGGGCCTGCGGTGAGCGCATCCAGTGTGTGAATTGCGCTGTGACGTTGACGTGGCATCGCCGCGACCGCCGGCTTCTCTGCCATTACTGCAACTACGCCGAGAAGGTGCCCAGCAACTGTCCGAAGTGCGAAAGCGAGCACATTCACTTCCTGGGAGTCGGTTCGGAGAAAGTGGAAGAGGAGCTACACCAGCAGTTCGCGTCGGCTCGAATTGCGCGGCTAGATCGCGATACGGTGGGCGGAAAACACCATTACGAGACTATCCTGCAAGGTTTCCGAGAAAAAGACTACGACATACTTGTCGGAACGCAGATGATCGCAAAGGGCCACGACATCCCGAATGTGACGTTGGTTGGGGTAGTGTCGGCGGATATCGGACTCGGACTACCGGATTTTCG
>CAXSIG010000257.1:3093-3815 GCA_964237255.1 uncultured Bryobacteraceae bacterium | reverse complement strand
CCGAGCGCACGTTTCAGCTAATCACTCAAGTAGCCGGACGTGCCGGGCGCGGGGAACTTCCTGGCGTGGTTCTAGTACAGACAGTCAACCCCGACCACTATGCGATCCGGCTTGCCGCGGCACAGGACTACACAACTTTTTACGAAAAGGAATTGCTGTTCCGCCGATCCATGCACTATCCACCGTTTACGGCGCTCGCCAACGTTCTGGTGCGCAGTGAAAAGCAGGAAGACGCGCTCCGCATGAGCGCGGAATTGGGCTCTCATCTTGGGCCCGCTCCGGAACGGATCAGGATTATGGGTCCTGCCGAAGCTCCGGTGCCCCGGCTTAAGGCGGAGTATCGCTACCAATTCCTGATTAAGTCCGCCAGTCGAAAAGCTCTGAACGAGCTTCTTCGAAAAGCGCAGGACTTCGCGCGGGCGCAGAAGTGGGGCGCCACCGCGCTAGTAATCGATGTCGACCCGATTACTCTGCTCTAAACATCAAGCCAGGACACAGCCCATGGTCGTTTCCAAGATGCGGACTTTTGCGGAAAGTGTGGTCCGTTTTAAACCGAGCATGTCGGCCGCAAGCTTCTTGTTTCCCCCGGTTCGCCGCAGCGCCTGGGACAGGATATTGCGCTCAAACTGAGACACTGCTTGCTCGAAATCCATCCCATGATCGGGAAGGCTGAGCGGGACAGTTGCCTGCGGCGCTTGTGTTGCCCCGGCGGATGGCAACCG
>CAXSIG010000257.1:0-3083 GCA_964237255.1 uncultured Bryobacteraceae bacterium | reverse complement strand
CTCCCGTTAAAATCCTGCGATTCCCGCTCATCACCACTGCCATCTCGATGGCGTTCTCCAGTTGCCGGACATTGCCGGGCCAACTGTATCCCGTGAGCTTCGGCAAAGCAGATGCCGAAAGAGTCTTCACGGGCATACCCTCATCCCGGCAAATCTTGGCGATGAAATGATTCGTTAAAGCCGGAATATCTTCGGGACGCGCCCGAAGCGCCGGCATACAGATAGGAACCACGTTCAGCCGGTAATAAAGATCCTCGCGAAACAGCCCCTGGCGTACCCGTTCCATCAAGTCAAGATTAGAAGCGGCGACAATCCGGACGTCCACCTTTACCGTTTCGGAACTGCCGAGCCGCTGAAACTCGCGTTCCTGAAGAACGCGAAGCAGCTTACCTTGCAAATCCAGTGGCATGTCTCCGATTTCATCGAGAAATAAAGTGCTTTTGTGGGCTTGTTCAAATCGTCCGACCCGGTGCTGATTGGCGCCGGTAAACGCTCCGCGAACGTACCCGAACAATTCCGCTTCCAACAAGTTCTCGGGAATCGCCGTGCAGTTAATCGAAACCATTGGCAGGCTGGATCGCTGGCTCGCCTGGTGCAGAGCGCGGGCGATGACCTCTTTGCCGGTTCCGGTCTCGCCGGAGATCAGCACGGTAGACCGGCGGCTGGCTACCAGCCGGACGATTTCGCAAATTTGAAGGATGGCATCGCTTGTGCCGATGATGCCGCATTGCCAAACCGGTCGCTCTCGCTCGTTCTCTCGGCTTCGTTGTGACGCAGCCTCTTCCAGAGCGATTTCGATCTCATCGAAGATTCGATCCGCGCCATATTCCTCACCGAAGATTCGGGCCACCCCGAGTTGCGCCAGAGCAAAGACATCGGAAGGCGAGGCGAAAGGATCGCGCACGAATAGCACTGTGGATTCACTTTCTGACCGCAGTCTTTCTACGGCGCTTACCGAAAGATCGGACGAGGAGAAATTCGCCACCACCAACTTTGTGCTCCGTGATCGAGAAAGGACGGACGCTTCCCCCACTTCGGAAACGACGGTGACGCAAGCATGAGGTATTCGGGCAAGGACTTCGGCTTCCAATGCGTCCGGTTCTTCCGAACTAAGCCAGATTACCTGCGGGGAGTCGGTCATTTGGGCGGCTACACAGTCCATCGGTTGAACTGGTGAGAACTTTAGGGCTTTTTTCTCGAATTATGTGATGCGGCGCGATTGTGAGAACTTTCCCGGAAAGTAACAACCATTGGTTCAGAAATGACGCTCCCGCAAACGCAGTCGTTCGTCCATTCTTGCCAGCCTCGCGCAATCGATATTGCCGAACAACCGCAAGAATTAGTGATGCAATACCTGCCTCTAGTGCGCGCAATCGCCTGGCAGATATACGGCAGTCTGCCGGCGCACGCACTTGTAGAAATGGGTGACGTCCTCCAGGCCGGTCATGTCGGGCTGGTAAACGCGAGCTTAGCTTATCGGCCCAAAGGAGCTGTACCGTTTGGCAGTTTCGCGCGGCACCGGATTCGCGGGGAGATCCTGGACAGTCTGCGAAGACTGGATTCCGCGTCCCGTGGCTTGCGACGCTGGCAGCGGCAGATGGAAACCGAGACGCGGACTCTGACCGCGGTTTTAAGCCGGGAACCTTCTGAAGAAGAGTTGAGTGAGCGGATGGGAGTTAATGTCGATGCGCTCCGAAAACGGCGGCTAACGCTTTCCTATTCCGCTTCTTGTAGTTCGACACGTCAGAGCGCCGGCGAAGGTGAGATGCTGCACGATGTTCCCGCTGCTCCGGAATCCCGGCCGGATCGCCTGCACCAACGTGTCGAGATGCGAAAGTTCCTGGTGCGAGCTGTATCGGTGCTACCTCCACGTTCGCGGAAAGTTGTATTGCTTTACTACCTACGTAACCTCACCATGAAGGAAATCGGCGCAGTTCTCAAGGTGAATGAGTCGCGTATATCGCAGATCCATAAGCACGCCCTGCAAACAATGAGCCGAGGTCTTCGCGTCTCAGGCGTAAGCAGCTCAAAAGATATTTAGGATTTGGCTAAACTTCGGGTCCGAATGGCCGAAATGAACAATAGGAGAGGCGAATGAGGATTGACGATCGAAGTTCTGCCGGAGCAACGTCCACAGGTCGAGCCGCGGAAGTCGAGCAGGCCCGCTCCGTTCATGCTGGCCGCTTACGCTCTCGTTCACAGTCGGGTAGCGATTCTGTGGAGCTTTCCGGGACATCCTTAGCTGTGGGTAGCTTTGGGTTGGCTCGGGAATCGAAGCTCCAGCAACTGTCGAAAGCGGTTCAGGGCGGCACATATTCCGTTGATTCGGCGTCGATTAGCCGAGCCCTTGTCGGCGAGACGCTCGCGAGCGGTTACGATTCATGACGGTCGATGCCAGCGTGAAACGGATTTTGTCCGAAGCCGAAGTCGGTTTGGCTCAGGTTCTCCATTCCTTGGCGTCGGCGGAACCCGCTGAGCTTGCTTCGAGTGAGCGACGCTTGACCGATCTGGTCGGCACTTTCTATCGGCTCGAACACACCGCGCGCAGGCAGCCCTCTTTGCCGATACGTGGATCTGTGCTCGCTATCCGGACAATGCTAGGGCAAAGTGGCAAGCTAAGCGCGGTCGCATTGCGCTCCATCGCGCGCCAAATGGAAAGCCGGGGTTTGTTTCCAACCGGGCCATCCGCGACTTTGTGTGTTGAAGGCTGAACGTGGCGGATCTATTCGCATCGCTGAATGCTTCTTCGTTGTCGCTTGCGGCGTTTGAAAAGGCGATTCAAGTCTCACAAAACAACATCAATAACGCGTCCACGCCTGGATATGCCGCGCAGGTCGCGGACTTTACGGCGCTCTCGTTCGATCCCACCGCGGGATTAGCCGGCGGAGTATCCACAACAAGCTCCAGTACGGCTGCTCCTTACCTCGATTCGTCCGTGAGAGATAGTTTGACCAATCTTGGCTCATCACAGCAGCAGGTAAGCAGCTTGACCGGTGTCGAAAGCCTGTTCGATGTTTCGGGTGCATCGGGTATTCCGGCGGCGTTCTCTTCCCTCTTTAGTGGTTTCTCCGCGTTGGGTGTGG
>CAXSIG010000256.1:5165-7645 GCA_964237255.1 uncultured Bryobacteraceae bacterium | reverse complement strand
ACGGCCTCCACCACGGCACTCTGGCGAACCATCTGTGAAGCTCCCGATTCGATCAGCTTTCCGATTCCCGCTGATAAGTCGGCGAGTCCTGCCATGAACCCTTCGTTCGGATCAGATGCCATCTGAATGGCTTCCTGGGCTATCGTGATTAATCTGCGGCGTAGGGCCATATCGCGAATCAATTCGGCATAGCTGGCCGCATTTTGAATTGAGACTACGTTGCTGACTAAGGCGGCAAGATAATTTCTCTTGCCTACACGTTCCAAGTCGGGATCGTTGTCGAAAAACGGCGCGATTGTCAGCGCATCGGGCCGCTTTCCCTCAGAGACGAACTCGGTCAGCTTGGAGAAAATCCTTCCGTGAACCGGGGCAAAAAAGTCGTCCGACCCAACTTTGCCGACAACGGAATGCCAGGATTCCGGGTTTAGCATGATGCATCCGAGCAGGCCTTGTTCAGCCCTCTCGGTGTTGAGCGCGGTCGTTTCACTCATCGTAGGGCATCGTCATTACGGAGGCTTGGCGAGAGGCCATGTCCTGTTTGGCGGCTTTTGGCTGGACAGGCGGATTATTGATCAGAATTTCTTGATGTTTCTTGTTCAAAGAGAACGATGTTCTCTGAAACCAGTTTTCTCCACCTTTTCGTTGGTAATGGATATCGATGCTGGAAAGCTCAGCTTTCAGATCGGGGATCGCACTGTAGACGGCTTTCCAAGTCTCGTAGTCGGCTTGGTTCAGTTTGATGATCTTTCCCTCGAAGGCATACTTTTTCCCGGCTCGGCTTGCCAACGGGACGATGGAATCATCCTGTCCTGTCTTGTCCTGTCCCTGTCCTGTCTCGTCTCGTCTATGGGAGTTCGTTACGTCATCATCGTTATCAACGTGACGATCATCGTCACGTTGACCGTGACGTTGCTGTTTACGTGCTTCAGTAGCCGCCTTTGTGCGTTCGTCACGTTCGCGTTTTTTAGCTGCCGCCCTAAGCGCATCGGCACAAAGGGTCTTGTGATACCAGCGTCCATCCGAACATTTTATGAAGCCGCGCATAGCCATATCTCTCACATGCGGCCAGTCTTTCCCTGCGCCGGAGAATGCTGCTAATATGCGCTCATCGTCTGGTAAGCTCCCGGCTGGAAGTTGCTTCCAGGCGCGGCACCACAAACAGACCGCTGCCTTAAACTCATCACCCGTCGAAAGGGCAAGCAACTCACTGGCAATTAGACGCTCTACGTTCAGCATGAATCCATCAAGATTGCGAACGTCTGTATCTGGAGGTACGAGGGGATCGGGAAGGTCGCTCATTTTGAGGTGCGACTCCTAATGACAAGTTCGAGCTTTTCCTTTACCGAAAGGTGTCCAACGGCTCGATTGCATTCAACGTGTGAGAGGGCAAGGTTTGCGAGATGATCCGGGCCACCGTGTGTTACTGACAATAAATGTTCAATCGAGCGGTTCTCGTCGGATGTGTCTTGTCCGCAGTAGAAACAAGGCAGTCCGTCTCGTTCGATAAGTGTTGCGGTTAGGTGCCGGATGCGCGTGCCCATCTTTCTCTTGGGCTTTGGCATGGCCCTCCAAGTCTCATTGAATTTGAATGCGCGATATGCTTTGTCTGCACCGTTGACGAAAGAGGTTAGGCGGCCGGAACTGTTCTTGTATATAACGCCAACGCCGCTATCGGTACGAAACCGCGCTACTTCGTAGGTGTTGCTCGGCGCGAGAATTTCAGAACCGCGCTCGGTTAGCCACGCCTCGAATGCGGGCTGTTCTTTGATGAAGGAGATAAGATCAGGGCGTAATACGCTCGTCTTTGTTTTGCTCATAAGCGACCTTTCCAGTCGAAGGTCCAGTGGTGTAGGTGGCGGGGAAGACAAGCCACTGGTAGCCCGTATTCGGATCGGCTCATGACTTCCGTTCCTATCCCCGCCGCAAAATGTACGACGATTTCCGACATCCATGCAACGGGTTTTTCCCTCCCAAATTCTTAAAACCGTTCGCCCAAATCCACCCTTGACAGAGCGCCTCCCACCGGGCGATGGTCTGGGCATCCTGGGATTGGTTATGGTTCTTTCAGCGGGATCAAATGCGTAACGAACCGTCGGCAGGGAGTGAGCCGGAAGCGCAAGCTTGAAACTGCCCCACGCGATAGGCATTGCCGGAACAACTGCCTCGCGGCCCCTGTCCTGCGTTATGGATGGGGAAGAACACACCAAGAGGGATTAACCGCGATCCAAGCGCGGGGCCAAGTCTTTCCCGGACCCGAAGATTCCAGCGGATCAATTCGGGCTGTAGCAACGGGTGCCGCTGGGGCCATCCCCACACCGCCGCTGATCCCGTCCGGCATTCGTGTCGGGCGGGTGAAGCTCTCTTTGCAAACCAAAGCCCGCCAAACGCTTTCGCAATCTGGCGGGTCTCTGGTAGCAGCTGGTGACGGGCGGGAGCGAACCCTGCCGAAACCTGCCAAGGCTTCCCGCTTTGCGATCTTG
>CAXSIG010000256.1:3260-5155 GCA_964237255.1 uncultured Bryobacteraceae bacterium | reverse complement strand
GTAACGGACCCAAACGCTCGCGGCAACCCAGCTATGGCGCAAACCCTCCCGCCTGTAAATACCCCGGCCTCCCCAACCCAAGCTGCCCGCGCAACACATCATTCCAATCAGTCCCCGCACACTCCGGCAACTCTATCCGCACGCGTCGCCCTTCTCCGCGCCACTTCTCTGCTGTGACCTCCGCCACTGCCTGTCCGACGCCGTTGGCATCGTTGTCCGCGCATATCACCACGTCACGCACTTCATCCGGCAGTACGAGGCTCCGTATGCCGCCGTCAGACCTTGCCGACCAACCTGGCAGGCCGAATAGCTGCATGGCCGATAGAGTGGTCTCAATGCCTTCCGCAATGACTAGCGGGCCGTGCGTCCACGGTGACAGGCGGATCGCGCCACCTTTTGCTGGCCCAAGCGTCAGCCGTGGCGTCGATAACGGAATCTTGTCCGATCCATCCGGCTTGATAAAGGTCTGGTGAACGGCGGCGATAACGCGTGATGGTGCGACGGCTATGGCGGCCACCATGGCCGGTGTTCGCAATCCGGTGCTGTGCTGAAGATAGGGGTGGAAGCGCAGCGTGTCAGGTAAAGGCATGGTGATCCCGCGTGATCGCAGGTAAGCTTCCGCGATAGTCCCGGTAATAGGCTCCGATGCGGTCCATATCGTCTGCGCCTGGCGGATGCGCTCGGAATTGTCTTCCGGCTGGTCGCGTGGCGTGATCTTGATGCGCCCAAGGTCGTCATCGCCGGCGAGCCGTCCTATCGCTTCAGGGAACGTCAGTCCGTATGCGTGGCGGGCGTAATCGATGGCGTCACCACCCGCCCCACAGCCGAAGCAAGAATAAAGCCCCTTCTTCTCGTTCACGTAGAACGAGGGCGTTTTCTCCTGGTGGAACGGGCATAGGCCGACGTACTCATTGCCGCGCGGGCGTAGCTTTACCTCGCGACCGATCAGCGCCACGAGGGATCGCTGTTTGGCGGTGGCGATGATCTCTGGTGTGATCGCCGTCATGACGAGCAGCCATAAATGTCATGGACGGGCTGTCAATAGTTCTTTTGGCCCCGCGCTACCCAAGATGTTTGAGGGAACTCCGTGGAGCAAGGATCAGAAATATTGGGGCAACGATTGAGATAATGCCGAGTGATGCCAGCATCAAATAGCCCGATCGATTGGAAAGGTGTTTGGGACATGGGGGCGCACATCGGCACATTGGTCGGTTTGGTTGTTGCCGGCGTCTGGGCTTATTTCAACTTCATTCGTAGCCGGCGTTACTATCCGAGAATGGAACTAGGTTTGTTGGGAGAAATCCGCTCGAAAGATAAAGCGCGTTTCCTCATTCCGCGCATAACACTCAAGAACATCGGAAACTCACAAATAGCTCTCGTTCAGAAAGGAAGCGGTTTTAAGATTTTTTTTGCAACTGGCGAAGTCACCCCAGCAGGGGAGCTTCTATGGTTAAATGGCGAACACACCTACGAGATGTTCACCGATCATGTTTGGATCGAACCAGGCGAGAGCATTTTCGATGAGACGGTTGCAATTCCAATGGCGGACAATTATCTCGCAGTCAAGATTATTGCGCGATTAGTTGCGCCAGTAGGTTGGCGGCAAAAAAGAAGGAATACGTGGAAGTGTTCAGCGATTATTGGGCCATCTGACTTAAAGGAGAAGTAATTCATGGCGTTCCGCGACAATTTAGACCGAGATCTTTATCAGAGGAAGGAAATAAAAGAGGAATCTTCTTCCTGGAGTTCAGGTGTAGGCAAGCCCTATCCCGATGATCCTCCTCCAGGTCAGCGACCGGAAGACGAGGTCGAAAGTGACGATTGGGAGGCAGGAAAAAAACCTCAGCCAGTGCCGAAAAACTAAGGGCGCGATTTTCGCCTTTTCTGTGGTGGCG
>CAXSIG010000256.1:1340-3250 GCA_964237255.1 uncultured Bryobacteraceae bacterium | reverse complement strand
AGCACCAAGCGTAGAGAATTAGGATTTGCAATCCACAGTGACGGAACTCATGCTTATCCGGGCGGAACGCTTTTTCTTGCAGTGGCGCAAACACAATACAGCACCCCCAGCGCATCCGCCTCGTCATAGCTGCCTGGCTGGAACCCAAGCGCTGTAATCGCATCCATGACCTGCTGCTTCGACGCGTTTCCTTTTAAACCATCAATATTTTTCTTCCATGTTCCAATGCTGATACCGGTGTACGGTATCGAATGGCTTTCGCACCATGCCGTTAGCGTTGCCATCAACCCGCCATAAACATGCGCCGCATCGACGCCCTGGTGCCTGCGGACTTCCTCGAACGCGATCATCCCAAGTTCACCGGCATCTTTCGCAAACTGGTCGAGCATCTGCCGGAACCGCAGATAGCGCATTCCGCCGCCTTCGAAACGCCGTGGCTTAAAATCCCATGTACCGCTGATGATCGTGCCGTCCGCGCTTTTGAATGCGTAGCCTGTCATGGTGCCAAGGTCGAGGGCAAGCGTGCCTTTGCCGGATTCATCCACGAATTTCCTCCACTGTAATGTGTGCTGTATCGCCGCTTACCGCGAAAGTCCGCTCCCAGCCGGGAAAGCTGTACGTGACGCGTTCACGCGGAAAGCTTGGGTACGTCGTGACGAATTCGAGATACCACGCGGCGGCTTTCGCGGGAAGCGTGCGGTCATGGCCGGCGCAGGCGATGGTGAGTATCATCGGGGCGTTTCGGACGCCACACGTCGAAGCTTTGCGCGAATGTTTTTCCATGCGCGTCGGTCGCCTGGCGTACCGCTGCCGAACACGATCTCGCCAGTGGCGCGATGAACAAGCCGCGCATGACCGCGTGCGGTTTGTTCTAGGTCGAAACCGAATTCGGCCATGTCTTCCAGTAGGCGTCGTTGGCGCGAGTTCACGGCAGCCATCCCAACGTCGGCGGTCCACGATGTCCGTGCTGCCATACGAACCAGGCATAAGCCGTAGAACCGCCTTTCGCGGGTTGTTCCGATCCACCCGGCGGCATACTGACGCGGCTGCTGAAAACCCACACGCGGGCAAGCGGCGTGGCCTCGAATATCTTCCGCCGCGCCTTCCCTTCGAGCCATGCGAGACGTTGCAGGATACAAACCTTGTCTGTCGCGACCTGAAGGGATTTCAGGAGGAAGTCAGTTGCATCACCGAACGGCGGGTTGCAGACTATATTCGCAATCGTTTTGTCGACATGCAGCCACATCGGATCGAGGAAATCTTTTTGCGCACCATAGCCGCGATCCACGATGTCCGAACCGCCAGCATCCAAGCCGCGCGCCTTGAAACACTCCGGTATGTTTCCGCTGCCGCAAGCCGGATCGTGCGTATAGCCGGTGAACGTCTCGACATCGAGAAGCGCGTCTACCGACCAAGCAGGTTCGCAATAATAATCATGCGTCTTCCGTGCGTAACCGCTGCCCCGCGCGTTGCCCTTGACGATCTGCGCGATCATGGCGACCTGCCGGAGAACATGTCACCTTGCGCTGGTGCCGGCGGTACCCAGCCGTCGCGAGTGCGATCAGCCACGGCGCGGAGATCGGCCAGACGCTCGGCGCAGAGCTGCTTCATTGCAGCGGCCGTGTGTCCCCGGCGAGCGTAGAGTACGGCCTGTTCGAGTTTCACGAACTGGCGCTTGCGGGCGGCGGGCGTCATGACTTCACCACGCGGTACCCGGCGCGTTCGATCTCGCGCATGAGGCGTTCAGACAGCGGCGTCTGTTCTCTCCAAAAGGGATCATCCCGTGCCCGATCCACTATGTCCTGCCAATCGAGGACGGAAATCGGTCTGTCGTTCATTTGACACCTGCTATGACTTCCTGAGCATCGTCCTTCCAGCCGACCTTCGGCATGTTTTCTTTCCACATCAGG
>CAXSIG010000256.1:0-1313 GCA_964237255.1 uncultured Bryobacteraceae bacterium | reverse complement strand
TGGAACGAAGTAGACCTTCGAGATGCGGACGGGCGGCAAAAACACCCTTAATGAGAGTTCGCGTGTCAGCGGGTGCGCGGTGAAGGATGCCGTCGAGAAGCTCTTCCTCGCGCGCGATGCGATACTTCTCCCGTTTCCGAGCATTGCGCGCGACGCGGCGATCTTCCCGCTGCTCATCGGTCAGTCGCTTCCTTCCGACGCTTGATTTCTCTGGTGATTTCATTGAATTGCTCCGCGTTGTTCTGCGCCCGCCGTCGGGCGTCGGTGGATTTCTTTCCCTTTAACTCCTTAGCAAGCCCGACACATTGGGCGTGGGCTTGTTCAAGATCGGCGTCGGTCTTATGGCGAAAACTCATGCGTGCGCCGATATCCCAAGCGCTGCAAGATAGGTTTCCAGGACCGCTTCGTACTCCTGCCGTTCGCTTGCGGGCATGGCGCGAATTTTGATTACCTGCTTCATGATTGCGGGTTCGAAACCATGACCCTTGGCTTCGCTGAACACTTCTTTGATGTCGTCAGAAATGCCCTTCTTTTCGTCGAGGAGCCGTTCGATCCTTTCGATGAACGACTTCAACCGTTCGCTAGTTGTGTCGATCTTGGCGGGTTCGGTTGTGGTGCTGGTCATGTAACTTGTTCCTTCATGGTTGTTGCGAAATTGTTGAAGCGTGCGATGAACGCTTGGTCGATCTCAACCCTTCCTTCCTCGCGTGTTTTTATGGCCGTCGAGCCGATGCCCATGCCGTCCGCCATTGCCTCGCGGCCAAGATTGTGCTGGGTGCGGAAGGCGCGGAGTTGATCCGGCGTCAGCGCTGAGGCGGGCAGTGTGATGGTTGGTGCCGTCATAACCGACCCTCCGTCTCGCATCGGCGCACGAAGTCGAAGAAGTCCGCCATTCTGGATTGCAGGTCCAGGTAAGGTTCGCGTCGGCCCTGCTCAATGGCCGCTAGATAGCCGCGCGTTGTATCGACTGCATCGCCAAGCTCGGCTTGCGTAAAGTGGTATTCGGCGCGAAAGGCTTTGATCTCGTCGGCTGTGATGGTCACCGATGCTCTCCCTTGTCCTGGCTGGCCTTGAGCAGGTTTTTGTACGTGATCCATGCCTGCGCTTTGGTGATGCTGTTCGCGGGCGCATTCATGTACGCGGCATGGGCAATCCGTAGCTCAAGCTGCCGGTCGGCATACGCGGTGTCGAGTGGTGGAATGTCTGACTTGCTCATGCTGCGCTCGGCGGGTTGGTGGCCAGCCTTTTTAGGGGCTGGCCGGGTGGTGGGGAGGGGTTAAAACCCGATAGAATCGTCCAAGTCATGAGGCGGA
>CAXSIG010000255.1:0-7647 GCA_964237255.1 uncultured Bryobacteraceae bacterium | reverse complement strand
TAGCGAGCACCGCCGATGCAGAGGAGCGCGCCTATATCCTGACGCAGCTTGCCGGAATATCCAGACGTCTGGGCAAGCTAGAGCAAGCGGCAACGTACGCCTCCGATGCGTTTGCTTTAGAACCGGATTATCCGGCGGCGCTCGTGGAGAAAGCGCGAATTCTTTTGGATGGAGGTAAGCCGGCGGAAGCCCTCGGTGTTCTTACCGTTCGCCTGAAACAGGGCCTGGACTTAGCGGCTTTGTATCTGTCCGCAGCCGCGGGCGAAAGCGGCGGTGGCGCTCGCTTTCTTGCCGCCGCTGGAGACGCAAAATCGAAGCCGGGTAACCGCGACGATCTTCTGATCCGCTATTTGACCCAACACGGGTCCACCGCAGAAGCGGTTCGCGTCGGCAAGGCGGCTATACAATCCCAGCCCAACGTCGAGATGCTGGACGCGTACGCGTTGGCGCTGCTGGCGGCCGGTGACACGGCGGAAGCAAAGGTTCAGATCGATCGAGCATTGCAGCCCGGTGTCCGCGATCCCCAACTTTTTCTGGACGCGGCTGACATTTACAAGCGCGCCGGGGATGAGAAAGGCTCGAAGGAATTTCTGAAGAGGTGCATTGAGGTAAACGGCAGTTCCCGGTACGGAACAATCGCGCTTAACCGGCTGACCGGCGGATCGTAGGGATAAATCAGTTCCAGTTCGGGTTCAAACTGTTAGCCCTCTGCCGAAGTTCCGCCGCACGCTTTGTATCTCCGCGGGCCTCGGCAATCTGAGACGCGTGTAGGTAAAACGCCGGTTCGGGCGTGCCGAGTGCCAGAGCTTTCTCGCTGGCCGTTGCCGCTTCGTTCAAACGCTTCAGCTTGAACAGCACCCAGCTGAGCGCGTCGTTCGTATAGACATCGGGACGGACGGCGATCTCGTTCTCCACCAACTCCAGCGCTCGCCCCAAATTGCGATTCTGGTCCGCGTAGAGTAGCGCCAAATTGCGGTTCGTCTTTTCGTTCGCGGCAACCGCGATTTTGTCGATAGCGTCGATATAGTCGAGTTGACGGCGGGCTTCGGCCGCTTTCCCATTGCGCGTGTAGAGCGTGTTTAGCGCAGCGGCATACTCGGGCAGTGGCACAACTGCTTGGGCCTTCTTGTAATTCATTATCGCGGCGTCATCTTGATGTTGAGCCAGGTCGAGATGACCGATCCCGGCAAATGCGGGATAGTATCCGGGAAAAATCGCCAACGCTGACTCATAGGACTTTCGCGCATCGGCCGTTTTGCCAAGTTTGAACTGCATGGCCCCCAAATCCACTAGGCACCAAGCCGTGTTCTCAGGCGCTTCCGACACACCCGCGATCGCCGATTTCATTGAGTCGATGGCGAGCTCTCCGTGCCCGGTGACGAACTGATACCAACCCAGCCGGTTGTAGCTTGAGAGATCGGGACGCAACGACACCATCTTGCGATAAGCGGTCTCCGCTTTGCCATACTGCCCGAGCTCCATGGATGCGTCGCCCAGCGTGCCCCAACTCCACGGATCGTTTGGCGCAAATTTCAGAATCGCTTCGGAGTATTCTGCGACACTCGCAAACTCATGGCGCTCCATGGCGATCTCGGTGCGGAGTTGCAAGGCGCGGTAGTTCCCGCCATCCCGGACCAGAACATCTTCCACAATGCGAGAGGCTCGGTCCAGATAGGTGAAATCGACGGTCTCGCGCATTTTCTGGATGTACGCTGTGGCAAGAGCGCATCGCACCTGCGCGGTTGGTCGTGCGGCCTCTTGCTTGGCTAGCGCTGCGATGCGGTCGTCGGTTTTCACGCCGGGCTGGGGAGGGTCCAAAAGACGCGTCTGCCCGGCCAGCAGCGTGGGAAAGAAAAGGATCGCCAAGCTACGCATGGTGAGTTGCAAATCGATCGAGACGTTCCATAGCGGGTTCGAGAATCCGCATCTCGGCGGCATAGCAGATGCGAACGCTACCTTCGCCACCCGCGCCGAATGCAACGCCGGGCGCAAGACCCACCTTGGTTTCTTCCAGCAGTTGCTTGCAGTATGCGAAGGAATCGGTTAAGCCTTCCACGCGAGGGAACAGGTAAAAGGCACCCTCCGGCTTCGGCACGGTAAAGCCTTTGATCTGGGATAGTGCGTCCCAGCAGAAGTCGCGATTGGCGCGGAGTCGTTCCAGCATCCGAAGCAGCTCGTCTTCGCCTCGCGCCAGAGCGATCTCAGCGGCCTTCTGAGTAAACGTCGGCGCATGCGAGGTGATGAACTCGTTTAACTGCGACGCCTTGCGGCCAAGGTCCGCGCGGGCTACCAGCCAGCCGACCCGCCATCCCGTCATACAGTAGCTCTTTGAAAAGGAGTGAACTACCAGAACGGCATCTTCGCGCGTGGCAAGCCGGAGAATGGATGGCACGGGTTGTCCGAGTTGCTCGCCGTAGTAGAGGCGATCGTAGACCTCGTCGGCAAGGAGCCATAGCTTGTGCTTACGGGAAAAATCGAGAAGACGTTGCTGATCCGTTTCCGTAGCCACCCACCCCAGCGGGTTGGACGGCGACGTGTAAATCAGCAGGCGGGTGCGCGGAGTCACAGCGGCTTCCAGAGCGGCATAGTCCACCTCGTAACGATCGCCCCGAAGAGGCTGCGCAATTTGGTGAACGCGCGCATTCGCCATCGCAATAATCGAGGAGCCGTTCGGCCATGCGGGAGTGAGGACGATTGCTTCGTCGCCGGGATCGAGGACGGCGCGGATCGCCACGTTCAGGGCCTGAACGCCGGAGGTGGTAACAACGATCTCAGAAGCCGGATCCAGCGTGACATTCTGAAAGCGGGCGTAGTGATCGGCGATAGCGCGGCGTAAGGACGGTAGACCAGCGTTTTCCGTATAGTACGTGAAGCCATCGGCCATCGCCTGAGCCGCGGCGCGTTTGATGTATTCGGGAGTCGGAAGATTCGATTCCCCGAAATAGAGTTTCAGGACGCCATCCATTCCCATCGCGATCTCGGCGAGTTCCCGGATGCGGGAGTGGGGAACGGCAAGAACGGAATCGGCTAGCTGCGGCGAAGTGGCCAAGGTTTAGTTTCTCATTTCGAAGCGGTATGGCCGTGTAGTCTGCATATTCGCGGTTTACGCAATCCTCTCGTCTTTGACCAGACTTGTCAGTTGATGCCCAGATTGGCAAGCCGTAGTCTCTGAAAGTTCAGCAGCAGGACGAGATCCTCAAAACGCTCCAGCTTTATATCGAGGCTTGAGCACGCCGTCGCACCGGCTTCCTATACAACCGCGCATCGGCGGGTTCGCGCGAGTTCAAAAATCTCTCGTCTGTTAACGCTCCGATTCATCGTCATCTCATGGAACACGACGCGATTACCCGCGCCATGGAGCTCTAGCGCTAGCTTCGCCGAACAGACTGGGTTGGATAGCTTCTAATTCTTCATCCGCGTTGGCCGGCGACGATCGCAGTCCATACCGTTCGCGGATTTCGTAAATCCGAGCTTTAATCGTTTCCGGATACGAACCCTTCAAATAAGCACCCTTGCTATACCGCTCTTGATATCTCCGCATCAGGTGTGGAAATTCAACTTCGAGAAACGGATAGAACACCTTTTGCGCGGAAGGCATCAGAAACAAAATGCCGCCGCCGAAATAGGTAGCCCCATGATCGCGCGCCGCTTTGGCGAGCCGATCCAGTTGTTGCTCCTGATCGGTGATTAACGGAAGAATTGGATTCGGAAAGATGCCCACCTGTATCCCGGCCTCACTCAATTCGCGAACTGCTTTCAACCGAAGATCGGGGCGGGGAGCTCGCGGTTCCAGTTTGCGCGCTAAGGCGGTGTTCAACGTCGTGACTGTCATGTTGACGCTAACGCGATTCTGACGCTGAATCGATAGAAGCAGGTCAATGTCGCGCACCACCAGATCGCTTTTCGTCGTGATTGAAATGGAGCGACCTCGCTCCCGCGCCAGAACTTCAAGAATCGACCGAGTGCGTTCGAGCCGCCGCTCAGCGGGCTGATATGGGTCCGTCGCCGTGCCGATCGCAATCGGCTCCCGTTCGGGAATTTTGGCAAGTTCCTGCTTCAACAAATGTGCAGGATTTTGCTTCGCGTAAATCCGATCTTCGAACGCTTCCGGAGTCTCGCCCATGAACTCATGAGTGTAGCGAGCGTAACAATACCGGCATGCAAATTCGCATCCTCTATATGGATTGATGGCCCATCGAAACGGCATGCCGGGCTTAGTGCGATTCAGCAGACTACGCGCTGGTAACTCGAAGTAGGCCACTTGGCGCTTTGCCTCCAGGGTTGCGCTTTCAGTTGCAAGTCGCGCAATCCCGACCAAGCCCGGCGGGGGAGAATCGCCGAAGAGCATGTTACGAGTATTCGCCTTTTATTCGCCATTGTCAACAGGTGACTTTTGGCCGTTGTCCTTTCCCGAAATAAAACCTATTCGAAATCGAAACGTTGCTGCGGCCGCTGCGTGGGCGGCCGTTCGACAAACTCCCTTTGTTGATTGCGCAGCATCGCCGCCAAGAACTCCCAGGTGGGACCTGGAGTGTCTCGCCACGGTGCGGGCACGGTAATTCTGCAGTAGTTTCCAGTACCAGGATCGATGTGGAACATGCCGGCTGGTCGCGGAAACGAAGCGCGCCATTCATCGGTCTTGCCGGTTCCGGTCTCGATCAATCCGCATTCTATGGGAATCTCCGAGGGATGAATCATTTCTGCCGGAGCCAGGAAGTAAAATTCGTTTGAATATCGTAGCCCCATGCGGCGCTTGAGCGGCTGTTTTAGCTCGCAAAGAAAGTCAGCGCGGGACGTTTTTGCCTCATAACACACGCGTTTCATGGCTAAATGCGGCAGGGTATTTAATGCAAATGCATCCAGCCTCTGCGCGCTTCGGTTCCGGTGTCCTGTGCCGACCCGTAGTTCGCGAAAGAAAAGCCACTCGGACCGGGCGGAGTGCAGACAGTTTTCTAAGATGTCGAGAAGTTGTTGCGACTTGGGCGAATCGGATCCGCATTCTAAAGCTGGAACGGGCTGCATGACAGCTGAAGCCATGTGGCCTATCTTCGCAGAACCGAACGAACAAATCTGTTAAGCGCTTCTCAATCGAAGAACCCGCGATCCTCTTCCGTTAGACGCTTTTTCGCCTCCGCCAACTTGAATGTGACTCCCAAGCCGGGGCTATCCCACACGTCGATGAAGCCTTTCTTGACGATCGGATTTGGCAGGCCATCAACAATGTCGTACCACCAATCCGGTTGCCCGAAGGGGTATTCGAAGGCGATGTAGTTTTGTGGCAGAGCAGCGGCCATGTGGACGTGAGCGGCCAAACCGATCAAGCCGTCGAAGATGCCGTGAGGGGCCACGGAGATGCCGTGGAGATCGGCGTACTCCGCGATCCATTTGAGTTCGCCGATGCCGCCGACATCTTCGGGGTCGGGCCCCAGGACGTCGACGGCCTGCTTCTCGATCAGATCCTTGAAGTTTAGGCGGTTGTAGATTTGTTCTCCGGTGTGGATGGGGACAGACGTGGCTAGCTTAAGATCCCGGAATAGTTCGGCATTCGGGTAGGGAGTGTAGTCGCCGGTGAGGATATCTTCGATCCATGTGATGCGCATCGGTTCACAGGCGCGGGCGAAGGTGACGGCATCTTTCGGCATCCAGCCCGGGCCGCAATCGAGCGCGAGACCGATCTCATCGCCAAGCACCTTCTTCATAGCTTCGACACAGGAAACTACGTGGTTGATACCGCGCTCGGTCATCACGCCGCGAAGCGGGTGCGACGCCCCTGTGCGCGGCTCGTCGTACCACATGTTGGGGATAGCGCCCATCATGGCTGGCTGGTGGAAGCCGACCGCCATCTTGATCAAAGTGAAGCCTTCTTTTGCTTCTTTCTGTTTTTGGACGTTTTCGGCGTAGTCGCGGGGCATCTGTCCGGTCATGGGCGGACGGAAACCGCCGTTATAAATGCGGACACGGTCGCGAATCTTGCCGCCGAGGAGTTTGTAGACCGGCACTCCGGCGACCTGCCCGGCGATGTCCCACAACGCAATCTCGATAGCACTAACTGCAGCGCCCCACGGTTTGAAGGCGCCCAAACGACGGATTTTCAGCATGACGCGCTCTACGTCCGTGGGATCTTCGCCCAAAAGATAGTCCTTGTAAAAGAGAACCGTAGGTTTCAGGTAGGTTTGTAGGATTCGGCTTGGCCATAGCCGGAGATGCCTTGATCGGTAACGATTCGGATTACGGGGCTGCGGCCGATGATGGCGCAACGCAGGTCCGTAATTTTGATTTTGGGGCGGGCAGTGCGTGTTCCTTGCGCGAGTAACGGCGCGGCTGTGAGCGATGTCAGGAAGGCTCGGCGTGTGCTGGCGGTCATGGCGAATTTATCTTATCTTGTCTGGGGGAGGGCGACCAGGGGGTTGCTCGCAGACCTGAGGGTCTACCCTATAGTTCGGTTTCGGGAGTGGCGATGGGTGGATCTGCCTCCTCTTCTTCGCGCTCGCCTTCATAGCGGGTTTCTAAAGCTTTTGCCGACTTGCCGTGCTCTTCCAGCCATCGGACTAACGGCGCGCGGTAGCCATGTGTCACCAGGATGTGGTCCGCTCCTGTCGCTTCGATTGCGCTCAGGAGGCCCGGCCAATCGGCATGGTCGGAAAGGGTAAAGCCTCGGTCAAGCGACTGACGGCGACGCGTTCCCCGCATGCGCATCCAGCCGGAGGCGAAGGCGTTCGAGACCGATCCGAACTTGCGCATCCACACCGTTCCGTTGCACGAGGGCGGCGCGACGATCAATGCGCGGCTCCAGTCGTAACCTTTTTCGACCGACCCGGAATATTGCGTTTCAGGGAGCGCCACGCCGCTTTCCCGATACGCTTCGTTTAGTTTCTGAACAGCTCCATGGCAAAAGATGGGGCCGATGGTGGGATCGACTCCGGATAGCAATCGTTGCGCTTTGCCTAGCGAATAGCCGAATAGAACACTGGCTCGTCCGGCATTTTGGTTTTCGCGCCACCAGGCGTTAATTTGCGCGAAGACTTCGGGTTGGGGGCGCCATCGGTAGATTGGCAATCCGAATGTGGATTCGGTGATGAAGGTGTCGCAGCGGACGGGCTCGAACGGTGTACTCGTGGAGTCCGCTTCCACTTTGTAGTCGCCCGACGCTACCCAGATTTCGCCCTCATATTCTACGCGGACTTGGGCCGAGCCTAGGATATGCCCTGCTGGATGGAGCGAGACCCGCACGCCGTTCTCCGCGATCTCTTCCCCATAAGGTATGGCTTGAATTGCGGCCTCGGGTCCCATCCTGGTCCGAAGAACGGATTTTCCCGTAGTAGTTGTTAAGTAACTCTTCGAACCCCCGCGCGCATGGTCTCCATGGGCATGGGTAATAACGGCGCGATCCACCGGACACCATGGGTCGACGTAGAAATTGCCCGGCTCACAGAACAGGCCGTTGGGTGTGACTTGGAGGAGCGGTTGACGCAAAGAGCGCACGCTCCTTCCATGATAGAGTGTTGAAACTAGACAGCGAGGGGTGACCGAATGAAGGCAGTAATCGTCGGAATAGTCGCAATAGGGGCGTTGTACGGACAGGGGACAGGATGGCGCGAGCGCGCCGTTCAACTGGAGAAGACCGACCCGGCGGGGGCGCGGGCGGTG
>CAXSIG010000254.1:3236-7649 GCA_964237255.1 uncultured Bryobacteraceae bacterium | reverse complement strand
TATTGAGCGCGGCAAAAGGGGATGCCATTGCCGTAAATTGCGGTGGACTTCCGTCGATTATGCGGCCTGTTGGATCGGCGCCGCCGAGCTTCCATGTCTGAAGGCCGGTGAACAAGAGAGCTGCCTGGGTGTTTTCCAACGCGGCGCCCGATTTCACTTGAATTACTTTCAGCGTTGGGTCGCCATAGAGGGCCTGAAGCGTGAACTGCGGCATGTAGACATCAGGGAAAGGGTCGTTCATCAACATGACTTGCGCGCCCTGGGGCAAGTATTGGAAGTTCCGGCGCATTCCGGTAGAAAGCGATTCCAGTTGAGGAAGAAAGCCGGGCTTGGCGTCCGCGTCTTCAAGCTTCCGATTACCAAGAAACTGCGCGGTCATGATGAACGCCGCAAACGCGAGTACCGCAATGCGACGGGTTGGCAACGAAGGCTGAAGACGGTCACAAATTGCAAGCGTCAGTCCGGCGAGAAATGAGTATGCGCCGATTTGGGGGACATAGAGCGCGTAACCAGCCCGAGCTGGGGCGAACGAAAGTGGAAGCAAGGTGGCGAGGTAGTAAACCAGGCCAAAAATCATAAGCCGACTTCTTAATGCGGATGCCGCAACGAAGCAGATAAAGATTACAATTACCGCAGCGTTTTGGGACAACCCCGGCTTCCAAAGCAGAAGATCCAGGTAAAACTGCGTGGTCGTCAGATAATGAGCGGCGGTGATCACGGGAGTGAACGCGCTGTTTCCCGTCACGACCGTGGGCTGTGCGAATCGTCCAAGAAGGAAAGCCGCAATAATCAGGACTGAGCAAGAGATGGCGCCATATCGAATGGCTTTCCGGCGGAAGAGCAAGTCGTAGGCAAGGAACAGCACGGGCAGAGCGACTCCCATTTCTTTCGCCTCCACCGCGCAAATTGTCAGCAGTGCCGCCCATAGAATGCCGCCTCCGTTTACCCAGACGGTCGCGGCCAGTAGGATGAACGTTTGACAGAGTAGATCGTAAACGGTGCCCGTGTTGGCGAATATGTCCCACATTTCGCGATGAAATGCCGCGAGTAACGCGATGGTAAGTGCAGCTGTTTGATTGCGGGTGGTTGCTTTCACAAAGCGAAACACCAGCACCAGGTTGACCGCAATGAGGAAGAACGCCGCCACTCGGTACGGCCGTGCCCAGTAGCCAAATGAGCGGTACAGGATGAGATAAAAGAGCGTTCCCATTGGCCGAATGTAGCCGTTCCAGAAGAAAGGAAGACTCTCCAGGTTCCAGCGCAACGGCCGGGCGATGGCGAAATTCATGAGCATCACGTCGTCCGGGTTGAAACCGTAACCGAGGGCCCGGTGTGTGAGCAAAAGAAACCAGGCGAGGATGGCTGACAAGCTGCCGACGGCACGCAGCTCTTGCGTGTACCTCATGGGTTGCTGTCTTTTTTCATTCGTACGATCGGCAAGAAGGAACCGTTCTGAAGCGGGACATCAACTCGCTCGATCACTTCGTAACCGCGAGCCAGATACAGCGGAACGCCGGTCAGCGTCGCTCCCATTTCCCAACGGCGGAAGCCCGCTTGGACCGCTGCCGCTTCGCACGCTTCTAAAATTTGCGTGGCAATTCCTCGACGCGTCCACTTGGGATCGATAAAGAACGCGCGAATCTTGGCGGGGTCTTGGGCGGGATCAAGCAGAGCATCTTCGCGGTCCACCCGGCCGTCGCTACCGAATAAAGTCTTCCGCTTGCTCCAACCGCCGCATCCGGCCAATTCGCCATCTACTTCGGCGATTAAGTATGTACGGTCGCGAATCAATTGCGTGTCCAATCCGAGCACGGTGCCAAGCGCACCTTCGATCTGTTCTTGCGAATAATCGTCCGCTTGCAACACGCGTACCGAGCGCTCGATCAGCGAGTGAAGCGCTGAAATGTCGGCCTCCGTAGCGGGCCGAAGCGCGGCGGGCGCGTACTTGGACAAGTGAGGAGTATCGCACGAGTACGCGATGAAAAATCGACTTGTTTAAAACCTCATTTCGGCCGATTGCAACCTGTGCCGCGCATCGTTCTGCATTGGATTAATTGCCCGAACCACAGACGCTCCAACAGGCTCCCAAACCCTTTCGTTTTTTGAGTGAGGCCCCTAGTCGTTAAAGTGCATGATTCCCTTCCCCACAGACCCGAAACTGGTGGAAAAAACGGCTGAAGCGTCGCCAGGAAGCTGAGAAAACAAGCCTAAGCCAGCCAAACTTCAACCCGCCTGTAACACACCTGCATCGAACACTGTTCCTTTACTTTCAAATGCTTAAGGTGCTAACCTAATCTTCTTTCATGCGAACTGTTGACCTGATCCAGCGGAAGCGCGCCGCCGAGGAGCTTTCTCCCGAAGAAATCGCGTTTTTGGTAAACGGCTATACCTCGGGCGAGATTCCGGATTATCAGGTTTCGGCTTTTCTGATGGCTACGTTTTTCACGGGAATGACGGACCGTGAAGTCAGCGCTTTAACGGACAGCATGATGGCCTCTGGAGGCACAGTCGACCTTTCCGGCATTCCGGGATTGAAGGTCGATAAACATTCCACCGGTGGCGTCGGCGATAAGACCAGTCTCATTTGTGCGCCGATAGCGGCAGCAGCCGGCGTTGTCGTCCCTATGATTTCGGGACGTGCTCTGGGACACACAGGCGGAACGCTGGATAAACTGGAATCGATTCCGGGTTTTCGAACCGATCTAACGGTCGAGGAATTTCATGCAACTCTATCCCAACATGGACTTTCCTTTATGGGACAGACAGAAGAGATCGCACCCGCTGATAAGCGTATGTATGCTTTGCGCGATGTGACCGGAACTGTGGAATCCATCCCTCTGATTGCCTCGTCCATAATGTCGAAGAAGCTGGCCGAAGGCATCGACGCTCTGGTACTGGATGTCAAGGTCGGTATCGGCGCTTTCATGAAGAAGCAAGTGGAAGCCCGGCGATTAGCGCAGATGATGGTTGGAATCGGACGGCGTATGGATAAGCGTGTTCAGGCTTTGATTACGGACATGAATCAGCCGCTTGGTTACGCTATCGGCAACGCCCTAGAAATCATGGAAGTTTCGCAGACGCTTCACAATGAAGGGCCGGAAGATCTGCGCCGATTGTCGCTTGAATTGGCGGCGCGCATGATCTTCCTCGCGAAACTTACCAAGACGCTGGACGAAGCGCGGCAACTGGCGGAAAGCAAGCTTTCGGATGGATCGGCATATCGGAAATTCCGCGAAGTTGTGGAAGCGCAAGGCGGCAATCCGCAGGCGCTCGAGCGTTTCGAACTGCTTCCTAATGCCACGGGTATGCGTGAGATAACGACTTCCCGCGGCGGCTTTATCAGCGCAATCGATGCGGAGGATATTGGACGCGCTTGCACCCTGATGGGCGCGGGTCGCAATACAAAAGAAGATTCGGTCGATGCCGCAGTGGGCGTGATTCTCGAAATCAAAGTGGGCGAGAAAGTGGACGCCGGCGCCGTGCTCTGCCGTTTGTATTACACCAACGAAGGCACTCTGGAAGAGGCGGCTGAGATGGTGGAGGGTGCGTTCCGCATCTCGGCGCAAAAGCCGGATGAGCGGGAACTGATTCTGGAAGTCGTCGGCTAACCCGTGGGCCGCTTTACCGGCTTATTGGGTGTTGTTGCGATTCTTCTAATCGCTTATTTATCTTCTACGAATCGCAAAGCAATCAAACTTCGCGTGGTGTTGTGGGGCGTCGGCCTGCAACTACTATTTGCGATTGTCGTCCTGAAAACAGGCTTCGGAGAAATATTTAAGACGATCGGTAGCGGCGTGAACGCCATGCTGGGATATTCGGTCGCGGGTAGCGAGTTTGTGTTTGGACCATTAGGGAACGGGGAGGGGCCGTTTCCTAAATTCTTACAAAGCATCGGCGCGGGCTCCGGTGTATTCTTCGCGTTCCAAGTTTTGCCGATTGTCATCTTTATCGCGTCGTTTTTCTCTATCCTTTATTACCTGGGCGTGATGCAGATTCTGGTTCGAGCCATGGCGATTGGGATGCAACGCGTGTTTGGCGCGAGCGGGGCGGAATCGCTGAACGTTGCGGCAAGCATTTTCATGGGGCAGACCGAAGCGCCGCTCACCATTCGCCCTTTTATCGCGGGGCTCACCGAATCCGAGCTTTTTACCATTATGGTGAGCGGTATGGCGCATGTATCCGGCGCCGTCATGGTGGCTTACGTGGCCATCGCTCACGTGAAGATAGAACATCTGTTGCCCGCCGTCATTAGGCCGGCGCCCGCCACCATTATGCTGGCGAAGATGTTCATTCCCGAAACACAGGTTCCCGCAACCAGTGGGCGCGTGGACGTTCGCACTGAGAATACGGCTGTCAATGTGATCGATGCGGCGGCGCAAGGCGCGGGCGATGGTTTGCATTTAGCACTGAATA
>CAXSIG010000254.1:0-3226 GCA_964237255.1 uncultured Bryobacteraceae bacterium | reverse complement strand
CGGCATTCTGGGCGGTATTCACAATTGGCGCTATTTCGGATGGCTACCGGGATCGCTCCAACAGATTTTCGGGATCGTGTTTGCGCCCTTGGCTTGGCTTATGGGAGTTTCCTATCACGATTGCGCCTCCGTGGGAAACCTGTTGGGTACACGACTGGTGCTAAATGAGTTCGTCGCGTTCCTGGATCTGGCGACTCTGCGTTCGACGATGGATCCGCGCTCGGTCACCATCTCGACATTCGCCCTTTGCGGATTTGCCAACCTCAGCTCGATCGCAATTCAGATCGGCGGGATCGGTGCGCTCGCGCCGAGTCGAAAGCCGGATTTAGCTCGGTTAGGGTTACGCGCTGTAGCCGCGGGATCGCTAGCCAATTTCATGTCGGCGTGTTTTGCGGGGATGCTGACATGATCCACAAGGCCAGAGCGTTTCTTCAAGAGAAGACTTACTTACGTCCGAAAATCGGCGTTGTGTTAGGCAGTGGTTTGGGTGCGTTCGCGAATGAACTCACGGATGCTGTCGAGATTCCGTACACGGAGATACCCGGCTTCCCGTCATCCACCGCTGCTGGTCATGCGGGCAAGATGATCATTGGTCACTTAGGCGAGATTCCGGTCGCTGTGATGGCGGGACGCGTCCACCTATATGAAGGCTACACCGCGGCGCAAGCGGCATTTGGTGTTCGCGCTCTGGGCCAGTTTGGCGTTCGGACAGTAATCTTGACAAACGCGTCCGGCGGCATTGGGCCGCATCTTCAACGGGGCTCGCTAGTCCTAATCAGCGATCACATCAACTTACAGGGACAGAACCCGTTGACTGGTCCGAATGACGAAACACTCGGCCCGCGCTTCCCGGACATGACCGAAGCATATTCTCCTCGACTGCGTGCTTTGGCTCAGCAAGCGGCCTCTGCGATGGGGATGCATTTGCACGAAGGTGTGTATGCCGCGCTCCCGGGGCCAAGCTATGAGACACCCGCGGAGATCCGATATCTCCGCGCGATAGGTGCGGATTTGGTCGGGATGTCCACGGTGCCGGAGACGATTGCCGCAAATCACATGGGCCTTGAAGTCTTGGGCATTAGTTGCGTTACGAATCTGGCGAGCGGCCTTTCCGGCAAGAAGCTGAACCATGCCGAGGTTCTGGAGATCGGAGAACGGACCCGTGGTCTTCTTGTCGAGTTGCTCCGTTCCGTTTGTACGCTGATTTCGCAGTGAGCGCGCTAATCCAAGCCGCGACGGACGCCCGAACCCGCGCTCATGCCGAGTTTTCGAAATTCAAAGTCGGCGCCGCTTTGGAGGATATCAACGGCACTGTTCATACCGGCTGCAATGTGGAAAACGCGACATACGGCCTGACGATCTGTGCCGAGCGCGTCGCGGTGTTTAAAGCGATTTCGGAAGGCGCGCGAAAATTTACACGGATAGCGGTGGTGACCGATACGGAAGATCTTGCGCCTCCTTGCGGCGCTTGCCGGCAAATTCTCTGGGAATTTGCGGGCGACATACCGGTTACTCTTGCAAATCTTTCCGGCAAGACTGAAACGGTTCAACTTTCCACATTGTTCCCCAGGGCTTTCGATGCGACGTTTCTTTAAGCTTTTCATCTGCGCGTCGGTACTCTCAGCCGCTCCAGCGGACTGGATCGTCTCAGCACGCTATGTCGTTACCGTGGATGCGCAACACCGCATCGTGGAGAACGGGGCGATCGCGATTCGGGACGGCAAGATACTTGCGGTCGGCCCCGTCATTGAAATCGCTAAGAACTACCAGGCGAAGAGCCGCCTCGACAGGCCGAACGCACTGATTGCTCCCGGACTCATCGACACGCATACACATGCCGCCATGTCGCTCCTGCGAGGCATCGCCGACGATCGCCGCCTGCAAGACTGGCTGGAACACTATATCTTCCCCGCCGAAGCGAAGAACGTGACACCTGAGTTTGTCCGATGGGGAACTCGCCTGGCGTGTTTGGAGATGCTGCTCTCCGGCACCACTACGTTCACCGACATGTATTACTTCGAGGACGAAGTAGCGAAGGCGACGAAAGAAGCCGGCATGCGCGGCGTGCTCGGTGAGACGATCATCGGCTTCCCGGTCGCAGATGCCAAGACTCCCGATGTCGCTCTCGCATGGACGGCGAAGTTCCTCGATACCTGGGGCGCGGATCGGTTGATCGTACCTGCTGTCGCTCCTCACGCGATCTACACAAACTCCGCACAAACGCTGAAGGCTGCCCGTGAGTTGGCGAACCGCTTCCATGCGCCGCTCATCATGCATCTTTCGGAGACGAAGAAAGAAGTAGAAGACTCGATGCAAGCGAACAAGCTATCACCGGTGCAGTATCTCGATTCGCTCGGCGTACTGAATGGCCGGACGATCGCGGCCCACGGTGTATGGCTTTCGGACGGCGACATTCGCATCCTCAAGGAGCGCAACACGGGAATCGCACACTGCCCTTCAAGCAACATGAAGCTTGCGAGTGGAGCGGCCCCGATCATGAAGCTGCTGAATGCCGGAATCAATGTGGGCTTAGGTCCGGACGGTCCCGCCGGCAGCAACAACGATTTCAATCTTTTCGAAGAAATGGATCTCGCGGCCAAACTGCAGAAACTCGTCACTATGGATCCCGAGGCCCTTCCGGCTCGCACCGCACTCGACATGGCAACCATTAACGGCGCTCGCGTTCTCGGCATGGAGAACCGCATTGGATCGCTCGAAACCGGCAAAGAAGCGGACCTGATCACGGTACGTCTTGACGGAGCGCATGCCATGCCGCTATATGGCGTGGAATCGCAATTGGTTTATGCGTTGAAAGGCAGCGACGTAAATGATGTGATGGTGGCCGGCAAGTGGTTGGTGAAAGACCGGAAGCCTCTCACATTGGATCCGGCCGCAATCTTTCGTAAAGCCGAAGAGTATCGGCGCTCCGTGTCACAATCGCTCAAATGAGACTTTTAGGACGATACCTCAAGCCTTACTGGCGGCTTGGGGTGGGGGCCCTGGTGCTGGCGGCGATCAACCAGGTTTTTTCGTTGCTCGACCCGATTATTTTTCGGCACATTATCGATTCCTATGCGACTCGTTTTCACGAATACAGCGCATCGCAGTTTTTACGAGGCGTTGGGTTGCTACTGGGGGCGGCGGTGGGCGTGGCGTTTGTTTCCCGCGTGGCGAAGAACTTCCAGGATTACTTCGTTAATCTCATTACGCAGCAGGTAGGGGCGAA
>CAXSIG010000253.1:0-7650 GCA_964237255.1 uncultured Bryobacteraceae bacterium | reverse complement strand
AAACGACATGCAACCCGACCAGTAAGGCCTCGGCGTAGAAATTGCACCAGAGCCGGGTAAAGGGAGCTTGCCATCGACAATCTCAAGGTCCAGTTCTTCGGCCAACCGGGCCCGCCGTTCGTCACGGGATTCCCCCGAAACGGAACCGCCGCGGGTCATTTCGGAGTTGATGACGGACTTCAGTTCGTAGTCCAGTACAACCCGATCCACGGTTCCGCCAGCGCGCTCGATCGCATCGGCCGCTTCCTGGTAGGCCGGATAAATGGCCGCATCGTGCTCGAGTTCCCGGACTTTCACCAGGCCGGAATGGAACCGCTGTTCATCGCCGGCGGACTGGCAATCGGTCAGAAGACGTTCTCCTTCCCGGCTCAAAACAACGACGTCCATGCGGGTCCAGTCACTGCGCGTGACCGAGCTTTTCTCGAGGAGTCCGGAGCCGATCAGATGTTTGGTCTGCTCTTGCGGAAGGTCTTTGACGTCGATCGTGCGAAAGCTGCCCACGGTGCGCAGCGTACGCATCTCGTCGTCGCTAAGACGATACGAACGTTCCCGGCCAGGTACTTCCTGCCGTTCCGAGCTGGGCCGCGGCTCCCGAGCTTCTAAGCTCTGGGAATAGCGCTCGGGCGAGCGATCGTCTTCGGGATAATGCATGGAAGGTTATTGGCCGCGAGTGAGTTGCTCGGACAGCTCATGCGGAATCGAGCCATCGCGAAGCTGCTTTTCCAGGTGAACCAGCTTCGTCCCAATGTCTTTCAAGAAGAGCTTGCGGGTCAGTAGGAAGAAGGCGGCATACAAATTCACGGCCAGCAAAGCGGCATAGATGCCCACCGGCCACCTGTATTTCTGAAGCAAAAGCGTCTTGTAGGGCGACAGGAATCCAGAGCTCCGAAAAGTCCGAGCACGATTCCCAGGAGCACCGTGACCGTGCCGACAATGGCGCTTTTCCACGTCAGAACGCCTGATCTTCCCGGAAATAAGTGATCACCAGACCAGCGGATTCACCGGAACGAAGTTGTTCGGAACTTTATCCAGCACCGCAAACGGGGTTCCGTTCTTCGGATTAAACCAACACAAGCGAGAAAGGGGTTCACAAACTGATAGAGAAGAAACGTGTCGCCGTCGGCAAATTGGCCGCGGAGTACGCGGAAACACTTGCTACTCGAAAAACGGTACTGGAGCGCTTGTAATTGTTGAGTTCGATGCGGGATCCACGCACCGGTTTTTATGTACATCACGGGATGTCTCTCACCGCGGGAAATCGAACCCATTGCATTCTGCTCAAGAGCGATATCGATCTTTTTGCGGAGTGGCAGACTCTGACGCTGCGTGAACAGATGAAGGACCTCAGACAGTTTGTAGGTTCCTCTCTCGCCGGTCACTACAAAGGGTTGAGCCGAAAATCGCGGACCAGCCTGATCCTCGAGTCCTGGACGCAACTCGAATCGTATCGTGGTCTGCTTCCCATGTCGGTTTCGTCGCTCGACCGGGAACTCTTCTTCACCAACTTGCAGAGCCTCATCGCTCTTCTGCAAGAGCAATTGAACAGGGGCAGCCACACGGCGGGCGGGTCGTCACCGCTCTGAAACGAAATGCCTAGATTACCCGGTAGGACCGTGCTTTCCTGCGAAGCCGCTCAATGAATTCCGAGTTCGGAGATAAATACCGGCTTCTGGAATCGATCTTCTCTTGTGAAGAGGACATCGCGTTCCTGAAGTCCGAACCCGGTTATCACCCCCGGATCGGCCGCCGCCACCCAGCCGACAAGCGGAAACTCGCCTTTCAGTGGATTCGGGAGTTGCAACGGGATTTGAATGAGTTATACGAACAAGGTAACCTCATCCTCGTTCACGCGGACCGCGACCGGTCCGATCTTCTCAAAGCGATGTTGCGGCTACGCTGCACTTTTAAAAGACGAGTCTTCTTCCTCAAGCTTCGTCTGCACTGGACTTCGCCGGCTATAGACGAGATACGGGTTTTGGCCTCTGATTTCGAACATATTATTTGCTCTTGCCGCATCATCGAAGACGACGCAGCAATTCTCCCGGCCACCTAAATCGTAGGCCGCCGAACCAACCCTCCGCTGCGGCTCGTCGGAACAACTCGTGCTATTCACGTTGCTGGCCATGGCTGGCCATGATTCCGTTACAAACCCCTCAAACCGAAAGCCCCCCATATGGAGGAAAGTAAATAGAAGATGCACTGTATAAGCACTACGCCAAAGGCCTTGCGGAATGCTGAAGCCGCTTGCTCGATTCGATAAGCGCAAAAGTTCGGCAGTTCGCAAACCTTTGATGTTTTCCCAGACGCTTTCGGTCGGATTCAGATTGGGTGCGTATCCCGGTACCCAATCGGTGCTCAGCCAGTCTCGTTGCTCATAGAGGAAGGGTTTCGTGGCTTTGCTGCGATAGGCCGGCCACCGATCCCCAACTTCAGCTCAAGACCAACATCTGCGTGGGAGACGTTCTTTGCGAAGAAGTGAGCAGCCTGTTTGCGGCGCGGCTGATTTCGGTATTTTGCCAAACGCAACTTTTTGCCCAAGGCGGCGATAACCGCTACTATGGGCAGGAACTGGGGCCAATCCGAAGAATGCTGCAAACTCACTTCTTCAACTCTGTTAGCGCGTGGCGGAGCTCCTGGCCCGATTCAGTGGAAAACATCGACTTCCTCGGTAATTTCTTCATCCTAACGGTGGGATCTGCCCCGTGTTGGGTAGCGCAATAATAAATCTACTCTTTGCGTGAAAGAGATCCGGCAAAGCTTGAATTGTTAAACAGAGGGACCTTTTGCGGTTGCAATACGCAAAACGAGGGGCCGCAGTATGGCTTTTCGCAAAAAGGAAGACTAGCGCCCAGTTCGAAGAACGGGATTGCGTACTTAGCATGTGGACGCTTGCCGATGCGTGATAAATGAGCCCCTCAAAGTTTTCGACGCTTCCATAGCGTGAAACTGGGCATCACCGGCCAAAAGATACATGGGAGTATCAAGAGCGCGGCATCCACTCGTAACCTGGGCAGATCCTGCTGTTTTCGTCGGCTAATCCGATGAAAGATTGCCCCCGCTTTGTACCCCTCTCAAATTAAGATCAGCCCAAACCAGGCACCATCGTCATATTACGACTGAAATTGCCAGCTACTCCAAACCCGTCACTTTGGGGAGACGGCACGCCTCTAAACACGATGAAAACTGGGTTTTCGGGTGTCTTTTAACTGCTCCAATCCCCTGCCAAACGTTACTGATCGACCTTTCTTGGCCCAAATGCGTTCGCAGGTATTGGCAGGCATGTAGAGGAGACAAGGGCATATTGAACAGACGTACCCGGAATCTAGAGAGGACGTTCCCGGCATAATGAGGTCGGCAAGAGGGCATTTTGAGGAGACGAACCCGGCATTTTGGGGAGACATAAGGAAACTTAACCGAAGCCCAAACCATTTATTATGAATCGTTTACAGAATCTCACAACTTTCTAGACAGAAAAACAGTGTTTAGACAAAGATGACACAACAACATTTTGTTGTGGTTGTGTTTTGGAATATCATAGACAAACGGTATCCCGAATATGCCACCAGTCACAGTGGAATCTGGTCCTCTCACCTTAAACCGTATTCGCGTGGAGACTGCCCTCTCGCGATTCCCCATTCATCGTCTCGCGCGCAAGGGCAATGTCAGTATCGACCTTCAACGCATTACTGATACTGGAGAGGCGGATTTTAAATGGGAAGTATCCTACACAGCCAAATATGGCCAACCCGGACCGTTGGCCTACAAGGTCGATACGCTGATCGTAAATCGTCGAGTGGATGAAGCTAAGAGACCTCTTCCTGAACTGATCAAACTTGGATCTCTTACAGACATCTGTAGTGAGATGGGTATGGTCGATAGCGGCGAGAATCGCGGACACATTCGCAAAGCCTTGTTGCAGAATGCTTTTGCCGCTATTACCGCTAAAATCAGATACAAGACTCGCAGCGGAACAGAGAAGTGGGCCGAGATTGGATACACGCGATATTCGGTTATCTTTACGGGGGAGATTCTGCCGAATGGGAGTCAAGCGGATGCGGTGTATGCCATTCTCAATCCACCCTATCGTGACTTGCTTAATCAGGTTGAGATGCGGCCGTTGGATTACGACTATCTGCGTCACCTAGCCCCAGGCTCGCAACGGTTTTACGAGCTCGCAAGTTTCCAGATCTTCGGTGCCATAGCGAGTGGAAGAGCGAGAGCAAAAATTGTTTATTCCTCGTATTGTCAGCACGCACCACAGATGAGGTATCTCGATTTCGAGCATGTCAAAAAGCAGATGTACAAAGTACATCTCCCGCACCGGGAATCTGGCTATATAGCGAAGGTGGATTACGAGAAAACGCTCAGCAAATCTGGAGAGACAGACTGGGATATGTTCTACACTCCTGGTCCCAAAGCGTTCGCCGAATATCAGGCATTCGCGAGTAAACAGTCAACCACGCCGTCAAATCTAAAACCAGCCTCGAAAGCCGTACCAGTTCCGAGAAGCAACGCAATGCAGTCCACTTTCGACCTGACCGAAGTAAATCCGGTTGCGGTAGAGTTGATGAAGCGAGGAATCTCTGAGAAAGTAACGGCAGAACTTCTGAGAAGCGCAAAACCAAACCAAAAGCTTGTCGATCAGATTGAGTATTTCGACCATGTAAGGTCGACAGATGTAAATGGGCGTCTAGCGAGCCCTACGGGTTTTTTAGTCAGTCTTATCCGGGAAAACGTTCCTGTTCCGGAAACCTTCCAAACCAGCCGAAAAACAAAGTTGGAAGAAACTGAGAAGGTGGCCATGGCGGGGCTGAGGCTTCGCTATGAAGCCTATATGAGGGAACAGGTCCAGGAATATCTGGGAGCCTTGCCCAGACCAGAGCTCGACAAAATCAGAGAAGAAAACTCACTTCTTTGGGAGGGGATGCCAAATGACCAGCGAGAGGAGATGACCGCTGTTTCAATTTGCTCAGCGATCCTTGAAAGTGGCAAAGTTAGAATCAAGCCCTTTAAACAGTGGAGAGAGTCAGCTAAACCGTAGGCCTTGCCAAATTTGCTTCCCTGGCGGCATATTGGGGTGACGTTATAGATGCTTGCTACTGTTGTGCTTTACGAGGCACAATCTCTGGTTTACCGTACTTTGCAAAGAGGTCGTTCAGAGCCTCTGCAACAAGATCCTGAATGTTAGTATCGCGCTCCGCTGCCATTAAGCGCAATTGCTTTTTGACCGCTGGCGGGTAGTAGCCGGTCACGTTTCCCTTCCCTACCCTACTTGGTCGAAAATGCAAGTGTTTTTCTACGGCGATCTCAGAATGTCCGGGTGCTTCAAGTGACTCTGCGTGGCGAGTGCTTGGGTTCACTCTTGTGATTGCTTGTCGTAAATCAGGCTTTACGGGCATTGTCTTCCTATTTGTGAGTTAGAGACTTAAGGTGTTTACACATAAAGGTGTAAAGGTGATGAGTCTCCTCGGCAGCTTTTCCCTTCGGTTCGTATTCTTGGGGTGTCTGTCCAAAGGCGGCTGAATCGGGAAATGCGGTTCGATGCCCGAGGGTTACGGGAGCTATCATCATGCCCTTATCGCGAACAACCTCTTCTGCTTGTTCCTTGCGTGAACCACGCGCTGGAGCGCTATTAAGGACCACAATTGCCTTCGCTTGGCCAGCATGTTTCAAAAGTTCCATAGTGGTGTCAAGAGTATCGAGATCATTTATTGCGGGAATACACGGAACCAGAATAAGATTTGCCGAGCTCGCGGCCGCCATCGATGCTTGCTCAAGCCTTGGTGGGGTATCTATAAAGACCAGATCTGCACCATTTTCTGCGGCAGTGGCCAAAAGCTTTGGTAAACGTGCCGCCTGGGTGGAGGTAATTACCGGTTGATCAGAACTCTGCCGCCTGTCTCCCCAATTGCTGGCAGTAGCTTGTGGATCAAGATCCACAACTAAAACGGACTTGCCTTCAGTCGCGGACGCTACCGCCAGACAAAGCGCCAGGGTGGTTTTGCCGGTACCGCCCTTCTGCGCAACTATTGCAACGACATACATGAGACGGCACCTCGCCAGGTGGATAACATGTTTGCGTGTTTACAAAATAACATGTAGACACAATAGTACCGCAAAATCTTCTGGGGTGGTTTATTCCCGACTCGCCAGCCCTAAAGAAGGGTGTGGCGACAGGTACCACAGCAACTTGACCCCGTTCCTGTCGTGATTACGTGTTGACACCTTGTACGGGGTACACGTTTACAAAGCAACTAGTTTGGTTGTACCCGGAAAGCGGGACAGTTCATATGTTCTCTCAGCACATCAATGCCTGCTGAATCTTTTATAAAACACGCAGACCGTGACTGGTTGCTCGTAGATAATCTAGCGGGTTGACACGTAGGCACGTGAACACGTTGTCATCTTTGCCCTGTAACTCGGATCCGAAATAGTTGATGCATCTAAGTAGTTCGAAAAGGAGTCCGCTCACTCTATCGAATTTGTCTAGAGATCATTTCAGGAACGAGCTCCAGGGCCGCTGTCAACAGGGGCTGGACAGCCAGGAGGGTTGCTATGCGAGTTAGTAGCCCGCTAGATTCATCGCCACACTTCCCGATGGCGCTTAGCCGAGGTATGAGTTTACACCCCATCACCTTCATAGGTTAACGTGTTCACACTGTGGGAAGTGAATTATCGGAACAGTGCGCCGATCCAAATCCCCTCCTCCATTTGCCCGTCCACCTGTGGACCGCCTGACACCCAAATGCTGCCCCAGATTCACTTGCGACACGGTAATCTCGTGGTCACGGTGGTTTTGCCCGTACCGCCCTTCTGCGAAAAGATTGCAACGACATACATAAGATGGCACCTCGCCAAGTGGATGACATGTTTGCGTGTTTACACGGCATCATGTGGACACGAGAACACCGGAGAATAGTCTCGGGTAAGTTCTCCCCAAATTGCTAGCCCGGGAGAGGAGTATGGCAGAGGTTGCCCCACCAATTTGACCCAGTTGTTCTCGTGATTATGTGTTCACACCTTGTAGGGGCAACACGTTTACAAGCCAATTAGTGTGGTCTACCCGGGTAGGGGAACGGTTCATATGTTCCCTCCGCACATCAGGGTTGCTGAATTGTCTGTAAAACACGCCGACCGCGGCTGGTTGCTTGTAGCCAAGCTAGCGGGTTTACACGTTGGCACGCGAACACGTTGTCATCTTTGCCCTGTCACCTGGATCCGAAATAGTTGATGCATTTAGGTGATCTGCATACGGAGTCCGCTCACTCTATGGAACTATTTAGAGATCATTCCCGGAACGACCTCCAGGACCGTTGCCAACATGAACTGGGAACTCAGGACGGTTGCTATGTTTGTCTGCATCCCGCTAGATTCATCGCCATACCTCCTCATGACGCTTAGCCGAGGCACGAGTTCACACTCTATCACCTTCACTGGTTGATGTGTTCACACCTCATAAACGAATTGTCGGGACAGTGCGCCGCTGTATCCAAATCTCCTCCTGGGCATATGCGTCCGCCTGCTGCCAACTCACACCCAAATCCCCTCCCCAAACTGCCTGTGAAACCGTAATTTCGTGGTCGCGCACCATTTCGAGTAGCCCCAGAAACAAGCAAGCCCGGCGGGTGGGAGTCGGTTCCTCGAGAATCC
>CAXSIG010000252.1:4996-7660 GCA_964237255.1 uncultured Bryobacteraceae bacterium | reverse complement strand
CGCGCGGCCAGGGAATGGCGGCATTCAACAGTGCGACGCTGTTTCGGCCCGATGTCAGCCTTCGGCTCGGCGCCGCGTACCTAAAAATTCAACTGAACAATTGGAACGGCAATCTGGAGCAGACACTGGCTGCATATAACGCCGGTCCGGGGCGTGTAAAAGAGTGGCTGACTTGGGCGACGTATCGTGAGCCTGCCGAGTTTGTCGAGAGTATCCCGTTCACGGAAACGCGCGAGTACGTGCAAGCGGTTTTGCGGAATGCATCGGTATACCGGCGATTGTACGAAGGCAAGGTTGACCCGGTAACGCCCGATCCGTTGACACCCGATCCGAAGTCCACGCGCGAGCCGGTACGCAAAGCCGTTCGCAAGAAGCCGGCGAAGCGGCATGTGTCGTAGTTTTCTAGTTCCGGAAACGACGGTTCACGAAGCAGGCGCAGGCGAAGTGATCGACCATTGCGAGGAGTCGCTTGTCACGCTAGGCATTCTGAAAGTGGAGGAGCAGGAAAGCCTTCATGTTTCGCTATGGCAATCCGACGACGGTGTGGAATGGGGCGCGAAACCATTCGCGCGTTTCTCACAAAAGTTCTATGTCGGAACACACCAGATGGTGATCTCACCAACGGCAAAATTGCTGCAAGCGCGATGGCAAGTCAACCGCTGGGGCCGAGGCGACCTGACGCAGAACTTCACTTTTTATATTTTCATCGAACCGCTAACATAACGGTGCTTGCGGCCACACCGCCGATGTTTATGATCAGCGGATAGCTGCCAGGCGTCAAGGCCGAAGGCACGACGATATTTAGCTGGCCCAGCCCCGCGAAGCCCGGTGCCAGGCCCGCGAAGCTCACAGTAGCGGTGATCCCGTTTACCGTCACAGTAACCGGCGCGGTGGCTCGAGAGAGCGTTGCAGTTGGAGCGGCAGCGCCCGTCGGCACGGGATTATCGACGGGCCCAATCCCTGTGACATACGCAATCACGGTTGACCCCGATGCCGCTGGGGTCGCTGATGCGTTGCCCGATCCGGACTGGTTCGCGACTAAGAACACACCCGGAGCAGTAGCTTGGACTCCAAGTGTTCCAGCCGAAACAGGTCCTGCGGGAGTATTCACCGTCAGAGTCTGCAAGTTGGCTGGGATATCGACAGGTACTTGGAAGTTAATCTGCGTCGGCCCGGCGTAATAGAGCGGAGCCTGTTTACCGCCCACATCGACGGTGACGCCCGCGAGGGTAACAGGAAGCGGATAGCTGTTCGCTTGAGCGGTCGTGCTGGTCAAGTTCGTGCCGAAAATGGACACGATGGATCCCGGCGCGACGTTCGGCACATAGCTTGCGGCGTTCACGGCTACAGGCGCGGCATTCGTGGCAAGGCCAAAGATCACCAGCGAGTTTTGAGTCCCGACATACACCTTGCCGTTCGTCACCGTGGGGCTGGAGAACTTGACGTAGTTGGATCCGAGAGGGGCACTGTAAAGCAGCTTCGTAAGATCCGTTGCTTCATACGCGGCCAGGCTGCCGCCACTGGTGTTCTGGCTGATCCAAACTATCCCCCCGTTTGTTCCGTTTGCCGAGATCACCGGCGCTCCGCCAATGCCCGCAAACTTTGCGGCAGTCTGCGAAGTCGGCGCGGTGCTCATCGCGGCGTTGCGGATTGAGAATGCCTTCAGGAAATCGTTATCGCCGGCGAAGTAAACGGTGTTGTTGAAATAGGCGGGAATGCCAAAGAGCGGGCTAATCGCGCCGGTGATCGATTGCACGATCTGGCTGTCGGAAGCAGCTTGATACTTGCCCATGTTGTAACTAGATAAATGCGTCCCTCTTTGCCGGCGCTGACTAGCAAGTGCGGATGCGCCGAAGAGCCTGCTTCATTCGGCAACAGCAGCGCGCCGCTCGATCCGATATCCAGGTCGCGATCGTTCAGCGATTGGAAGTTGAAGGGAGCGAACCAATCCATCACCGAAAGGGAAGACGTCAATTTGATAAAGCTATTTCCGAGGTCGATACCGTTCGCCATTTCACCATCGAACGAGCCGTTTCCTCCGACCACAAAAAGGTTACCGGCAGCATCCACAGCGGGAGCCGCGCCACTGGTCCAAAAGGAAGCGCCCTTCTGGTTGGGGGTGTTGTTGTACACGCCAACTTGAGCCAGCGTCTTTGCATCGTAAGAGATGACCCAGCCATGGTAAAGAAACTCGTCACAGTGGGAAGCCCATGTCGTGTAAACCACCCCGTTCGATAGCACCAATCCGGCGCGTTCCTTGTAGTTCTTCGCAATCAGAGTGACGGTAGAGCCTCCATCTCCTTTGCCGGGGATCGAAGCTGTGATGACGACGGGGCTATTCTGCCGCTCGGCGCCAGTCGCCGTATCGAGTGCGTGAAGCCGATGAACGTAGTTCCCATTCTCCTTTGACATGGCGACGATGTAAATCGTGTTTGTTCCCGGGTCGATTACGGGAGTGGCGGTAATTCCTATTTCCGGCGCGATCTGCCCGCAGTTGACATCGGAGTTCGGCACGGTTGTCGCGCCTGCGGGGAGCAAGCTGATTTTCCAAGCGGGTCCCCCTTCGCTGAAGGCGTATACGCTATCGTGTTCGGTTACGACGTATACCGATCCGTTGTAGATAAGGGGTTGTCCGTAGATCGCTCCGTCGACCGGATATGTGAC
>CAXSIG010000252.1:0-4986 GCA_964237255.1 uncultured Bryobacteraceae bacterium | reverse complement strand
GTGACTCGTTTGCCGAACTGAGCAGCGTTCACCGTTTGCGGGGTGAGGGCGGTTTCCGACACGTTCTGCCCGGTGCGGGCCAGATCATTGTGATAAGTGAGGACGTCGATTAGGAAGAGAGCCAGAAGCCCCATGCGGAACTTGCAGCACGTGAAACGCCGATACGGCTAATGCGCCGAATACTGGGCTTGCGGAACGTTCATCTTAATCTCTAACGTCTTTTCCGGCTCGTTCACTTCGAATACTCCGCCGAACGTTTGGTACCCATTCGCAATTACCTGAATCTGAATTTTACCCTGCGGGATGGTGGGTATCTGAACGATCCCTTCCTGGTTCGTCTTGGTTTCCCACTGCGTCCGAATTTTCGTATAGGCCTTCAACTTGTCGTGACCTGATACGAATTTGATGATGACGCTCGCGCGGTCGAGAGGTTTACCGCCGGGTGTCAGTACTTTGACGCTGAGCTTGGTTTGCTCGACAGCGAAGCAGAGTGCCACTGTCACAAGTAGGACAAGCGTGCTTCGCAACATGGACGGTTATCGGACCTCCATTTTAGTGAGACGAATATCCAAGTCATGGATTGCGCCCTGGATCAGTTCCAGACGACGTTCCACGCTATCGAAACGGGTATTCACCGTTGAACTCAGGTGGACATAGAGCGCCACGTTGGTTCCGATGCCCAAAAGCGCTGTCGCAAGCGTAACTATCTCCGTGGCAGTCATTCCTTGCCTTTATCATACGGCATCGGGAATCAGAAAGTGCGCGTTGCGGCCTTGCGCCTCCATTGCATTTTCGGCGGCAAGGTAGCCGCTGCGCACTGCGCCTTCCATGGTGGCGGGCCAGCCCGACCGGGTCCAGTCGCCGGCCAATGACAGGTTTGAAATGTCCGTTTTTGCTGCCGGTCGAAGAGCCTCCAGGCCCGGCATTGCGGAAAATGTCGCTCGCACTTCCTTGATCACTTGAGCGCGCTCTAGGTTCGCTTCCCGGACTGCGGGGCAAAACTCCGCCAGCTCGCGTAAAGCTAAATCGATAATCTCTTGCCTGCTCATCGGCGTCAGTCTACGTGACGCGCTGACTACAAGCTGGATGTAGCGGCCCTCGCCCTTGTTGAACATCCATTGAATGGCGCGGTCCAGCAGGACGGCGTGCGGCAGCATCGTGACCGGGCGGTCGAACCAGAGATGGATTCCGGTAATCGGCGAGTGTTCGAAAGTCGGAACCGCGAGAAATGGTGCGGTTTGTGGAATCCGCTCCGATGGAACGGCGCTGATGTAGTGATCGGCGGTATGAAGCTGATCGCCCGCCCGAACTCCGGCTACTTTTCCATCCGACGTTTCGAATACGCCTGGACAGCGGCCGTGAAGAGAAACGTCACCCAGGTTACGTAACGCGGTTTCGGAATAGAGTTCTCGAAGCGGGACGCTCGGAAGGCCCATTTCGTAGCCTGTCAACGACCGAAGCATTCCTAGCCAGAACACCTGAAGGCCGTGCGATGCGGCCATTCGGTCCAGTTCTTCGTTGATCGCGCTTACGAGTACTTGACGCCAGTAGCGTTCGATGGCGTTCGGAGTTTGGCGATGCTTCGCCAGCCATTCCGACATTGAGATTCGGTCCAGGTCGGCGCGCTTACGCGCTCGCGGAATTGCCACCATCGCTCGCGCAATCGCGGCTTTGTCGGACAGTGTAAGGAATTTCAGCCCCGCGAATGATCCGGCGAAATGGAGCGGAGGCGGAAGCATTCCTCGCTTCAGTGTGGAGGTGCGGCCACCCGGTTCCACGAAGAAATATTCCTTGAAAAATTCGACTTTGGCCGCAACTCCTAAACGGCGGTAAAAGTCCAGCAGATTGTGGCAGCAGCGTAGGAGCACGTGCTGACAGTTGTCGATAACTTCGGAATCTTCTCCGGACACAGGCCAGGACGTCGCCCGGCCTCCCGGGAAGGCTCGCGTTTCGAAAATATTCACTTGCCAGCCTTCTCCGGCTAATGCAGCGGCGGCGGAAAGGCCGGCCAAACCTCCGCCTACAATGATCGCGGTTGGTTGTGAAATGGATTGCATCAGGGGCCGGCGAGCAGGCGCTCGGCGATCCCCCGGATGGTGGGATCGTCGCTCATGGCCGCAGCTTTAAGATGAATCGCCGCTTCCGCAGGCTCCCCTTTTTTGCTCAGTATCGCGCCCAGGTCCAGCTGTGCCCGCGCCAGCTTTGGGTTTTGCGCCACGGCGATTCGATATTCCGAGAGGGCGGCATCCAGGTTACCGTCCCGTTCGTAAACGTTGCCCAAAAGATTGTGCGCTTCCGGGAGCGCGGGGTTCTGGCGGATCACGATTTGTAACTCACGACGAGCTTCATCGAAGCGGCGCATGGTGTTGAGAAGCGCGGCATAGCTGAAGCGTACGCCGGTCTCTTTCGGATTCAGACGAACGGACTGCGCAAACTCAAACGCGGCTTGCGTGTTGTCCTGTTGCAGCGCGAGCAGGTTGGCGAGATTGCCATGGGCGTCGGCAGTGTTGGGAGAGATGCGAATCGCCTCGCGAAATTCGGCTTCCGCTTTTGCGGGGTTGCCCCGTTGTGCCGCAATGATGCCCAAGCCGTTGTGGGGCGGCGCGAAATTCGGGTCAATCTGCACGGACTTTGCGAAACTTTGGGAAGCTTCGTCTCGTTTGCCGGCTTGCAACTGCGACTGGCCGAGATCGTTCCAGGTTCGCGGATCGGCGGCCGCTGCTTTTGTCGCCTTTAGTTTTTGACCGGACGCCATCAACGCGGGCATGTAACCCGGATCGCGACGGAGCGCTACCTGGTAATAGGCTAACGCGAGGGTCCCCTGGTTGGCATTGCGTTCGGCTTCGCCCAATTCAAAATAGGGCTCAGGGCGGGAGGAAGGATTCGCTTGCAGCAGGCGCTTGAGTTGCGGGATGCCTTCCGTCGGATTGCTTCCGTCACGGACCTGCGCGATCGCGCTATAGAGCGATGTGGTTTTCGGGTAATACGGAACCACCTTGCCACGATACGGATCGGCGTCCAGGAACTGAGACTCTGATTTGGCGGCCAAGAGATCGCCCGATGGCGGACGGCGCTGGATATAGTGGTCGATAACGGCGGCATGGACCACATCGTCTGTCCGGCGGCGCGGCATGTGGCACGAGGCGCAGTTATCGGTTTGTGGGTGATTTGCCGCCTCAAGCGTGGCATGACAAGTTTTGCACCTTGCGTCGTAGTTTGAGGGTCCGTGCGGATTGTGGCATGTGGTGCAGGTTAGCTTGCCCGCGCTCTTCAGGAAACACGCCGACTTGCGAAGCCGGTACGCGGAGCCGGCAATTTCGAAACGGTCGTCCGGTTTGGCACGGTCAAAGTACGACGCGAAGGTGGTAAGCGGCTCGGCTGCATTGTAGGAGAACCACGGCCGCTCGTAGTGTTTGATGGCGTTCGGGAGCGCGAAGCTGGTTGGCTGCAAATGGCACTGCATACACACCTCCAACTGCCGTTCCGGTGTAAGTTTCGCGGGATTGAGGATGGGCTTGCCCTGCGTAACGTGCGCTTCGGTTGGGCCGTGGCACCGAGCGCAATCGATGCCTTCCGGCATAGCGCCGGTGTAGATCGGTTCATAGCCGAAGCGGTCCTGGCCAGCGGGAATTTTGGGGTAAGCGTTGTGGCAGAACATGCAGTCGTAGCCGATGGCGCGGCCGGCGGAGGGATGATGACCGGAGTCGTATCCGGGGCTCATCGCCCAGACGCCGCCGCCTTCCGCGTACCAGCCCACCGGCAGTTCGAGGACCGTGCCGCGCTCCGTGCGATGGAGATAGGTGCGAGCGTGACTACCCGACCCCATGACGTAATCGATCCGTTTCTCGTCCCGGTTAGTTTCTTTGCCGTCATAGCCGATTTGCCAGCGGGTTTGGTAGAACGCACCATCGCGTTCTACGGTTCGGTAATGCGTTCCGGACGATTCGTGGACGAACTCCTGGGCGGGTCCGAAGTCCTTTGCGGTGGGCTTGTAAAACGAATGTGCCATCCAGGATTTCCGATAATCGTCCACGATCTTCGGATGGCACGGCGCGCAGGTAGTGGACGCCCACAAGAGGAGGGGCGACGCGAAACTGAGCGCTGCAAGACGCACCTTCTCAGGTTATCGCTTTGGGGACTGCTTCGGGGTTTTGCCTGTTGCTTCGATGAGCTTGGCGAGGAGTGTAACTCCGTCATCGATTGGAATTACGTTGGCGATGGTAATAGGAGTTTGGCCCCGTCCATTGACCGCGTCAAGATCGGCGCCCTTATCTGCCAGGAACTGAATTACCTTGCAGATTTCCGGCTGGGTAGATGTTTGTAGCGAACCGCTGACGGCGGCATGCATAACAGTGCCTTTGCGATCCGTGACAGCCATAATGTCCGGCGCGAGTTCAAACGCGTACTTGACCGTCTCCACATGGCCGCTGCTGGCGGCATTCATCAAGAGCGTGGTGCCGTCCTGCGCCTTTAAGTCAGGCTTGGCCCCGGCGGCTACTAAGGCGTGCATGACATCCAAGCGGTTGAACCGTGCGGCAAGAAGAAGAGGCGTCTGTTCACCCGCCGGACGGAATTGACCTCCGCCACCTCCGCGGCCCGCGGCAGCTTCCACCTTATTGCTGACGGCATTCGGCTCAGCGTGCTGAGCGAGAAGGGCTTCTACGATCTTCAAGTTCCCCGATTGCGCGGCCATATGAAGCGGTGTAAACCCGCTCTTATCGGCGACGTTTACGTTGGCTCCAGCCTTCATCAACATATCAGCTGGATTGGTTTTTCCCGCGAGAACGGCTATTTGGAGAACGCTAGGGCCATTCGGGACTGCGTAATCGGCGCTGAGACCCGCAGCGATTAGGCTGGACGTCGACTTGGCGTCGCCGCGCTGTACCGCGAAAACCAGCGCGTTGAATCCACCCTTTGAGACCAACTTAGGATCGGCACCGCTTTTCAAAAGGAGATCGACCACGTCTGAGTGACCTTCCGCCGCGG
>CAXSIG010000251.1:0-7680 GCA_964237255.1 uncultured Bryobacteraceae bacterium | reverse complement strand
AGGTGAAGAAGTCGCCATCCAGCCAGTATTGGCGACTCCCGCACTCGCAGGGTTCCAAGAATTCAATTTCGTGCCATCTATTGCGCGTGCTCATCACGGTGAGTAGTGGTCTCAGGCGGCAAGTTTTCTCTTAGTCCGATCATCCAGGGAGGCGCAACACAATCTGCGCAAAGCCAGCTCGCGCCATCATGCCAAAATCGGTTGCCGCGACACGTTGGACAGTTCATAAGTGTTTCATCGGCGGGTCTTGGCCGAGACTTTACGGTGCCGGGTTGAAAAAGAAATGCCCCGACTGTATACTCACTGGAACTATGATTCGAACATTCCTGTTTCCAGCGCTCTGCGGTGCTGTATTTTTAATGGCCGCCCCAAACTCCTCCGCCACAACTTTCAATTTCGATACGGACACATTTGGCAAAGTAACTCCGTTTACAGATACAGTTGGCGGGCTTTCAGCCACGTTTACTGGCCAAGCTGCCGTCTGTGTTTCTCAGTTTACGATTGACGGCTTTTTCTTCCTTTCCCTAATTCAGAGTTCGTCCTGTGCTCCAAACCTTAACTCCGGTCCGATTACCATTGACTTCTCCAGCGACCTCTCGAATATCAACTTGAGCTTCGGTTTAGCTGCAAGACCATCAACGATTTTGACCTTGGCGGCATTTGAGAACTTGCTCCCGGTCGGCACAGCGACCTTTTCTTCAGTAACGTCTCCCTCAGGAATCGCTAGCGAGGGAGTGGCGACACTTTCCGGAACATTCAACCGCGTAACACTAACAGCGCCTGCGTTCCTGGCCATAGATACGATTAACGCGACGACTGCCCCAGAGCCAGGTACCCTTGGCGCTATCGTTGCGGGGTTGGCCGGTCTCTGCCTTTTCTTTCGTCGAACACGGGCGCGCAATCAAAGTCCCTTATCGCGCACGCTCTAAACCGTCCACGAACCGTCAGACGCCTTGCTGGCGAACCCTGAATGCAGTTCTCCAGCTTCGCGCCGGGATTCAGATCATCCGCCAAAATCAGACCCACCCAAGTTCCTTCATGGACAGCCAGGAGTGCCAGATTTTTGTCAGGTGAGTTATTTTCAACCCGTCGAATTGCATCACGTATACGTAATCGGTGCTTGTGCTGCGCCCGGTTGGCGGGACTGGACCGCCCTGCCCTGTGTGAGTTGCATAGAAGATGGCGTAGGCGGCGACGTTGTTCCGCTTGACGTCGGTAGCGAACGATTTTAGTTCATAGCGTGCATCTGGCAAAAAAGTGAAGCCGCCCTTTACCCAATCGCAGTATTGCGCAAGGGTAGTCACCTCAAAAAGTGGTTCAGCTTGGGCGGAAAATGTCGCGTCCGGAATGCAGTACTGGCCGCAAACAGCCCACCCCTTTCCCGTTTCGCACGCCTCAAAGAACGCTTCCGCCAACTGAGTAATCGTCGCCATTCCGTGGATTCTACCAAAACTAAGCAGTCCACTCGGGCTTCACAGATTTGGCACATTCTTCACGCCGAGCACCCTCCCAAACTCGCCCACAATCGCGCCAAACAGCGCATCTCGTGACGCTCGCGTCTTGATGGTCATCCAGCGGCCCGAGGATGCCGGAGGGTTATTTGTGTGCCCGGCCTTTCTTGATTACTGCTCGTGCCGGCTTCGCCCTGCTAGACTCCGCTTCTGCTTCTCGCCGGACTGCTTGGTTTCTAACTGCTGATTCGGCTGCCCTCGCAGCCGTCTCTGCATCCCGTGCCGACCTTACAACAGATTCGGATACATCCTTCACCTGACGAAGAGCCTCTTGCACCTCGTACACCTGCAGGCCCAAAAACATGATTCCAGCCAGAGATAAAAATGCCACGGTCGTCGTTATCAGGAGCAGCCAATCCCTACGACTTTTAGGGACGGCGCTGGGCAATGACAAGGTCGAGACTTGTGGCTCCCCTTGAACGGGGAATTCCTCCACTTGAGGCATAGGTGATTCGGGAACGCGTTCTTTATTATCGATTCCTGAACGAGCCCGAAGCTCAGAAATTTGTCTTTCCTCGCTCGAGCCTTGTGCCGGCACGCTATCGCTAAGGTGCTGCCCGTTTTGTTGTAGCTGAGGTCTGAATTTGGACAAGGACGTTTTACCCTCGGGAGATGAGAGCAATGCCCGTGTAGGCGACGCTCTTTTGCATATTATTCCTTCACCCCGGAACGTTTTCCACTTCAAGCACCCCACGGAACTCTGCGACCACACTGGCAAATAGTGGATCCCGACTCGATAGCGCTCCCATCTCCGGCTAGCGGCGCATACTTTTAGGAGCGTGTTACGGACTTTGGAGGATTGTGCGCAGCGTACTTAAAATAGCCCAGGGCAAGACAGGGTTGCTTTTGTATAACTCGTACCCGGTGGAACCTGCTCCATTTTCGACATCGGATACAGGCGATTGTGTTCCTCGATAGCACGCCGTAAACAGTTCGTTTGAACGTCCACCCATTTTCGGTCATGGTCCGCCTCATGGGTTGCGGAAAAGCCGTTGCTCCATCCCCCAATCCTGTTCTTATCCACTTTTGCCGCTGATGCGGAACAACCCAAGATTGCGACCGCCAGCAAAATCCCTGTGATCACTCGCAGTGTAACCGGCATCGAAGGAGGCCTTAGAATGCAAAAGGCACACCAAACACTTCCACCTGAAACTCATACTGGGATGGATTCGCACACCCTAAAACCTGGTCTTCCATCTCCCGGCTGGCTTAAACAATTATCCTGGCCGAGATGCCGGAGGGCGCGCAGAGGAAGGCGGCTGCGGCAGGGTGGAACTAGTTCCGGTTCTTGTTTTCCGCGCGACTCCTAGAGAACTGCACCAGGGTAAAGCCAATGCTGGCCATAACAGCCCCAAAGCAAGCGCCTCATCCAAGCATTTTGAACAATATCGACTGTCCTCATCATTGCGAAACCGGGCATTTTCGAAACCTTGTCTACGCCGATTAAGCCGAAAAACAGCGGCAAAATTATCCCGGCCACCACTACCGGCGGACGCCAACGATCTTTCATTCCATTCATCGTGAGAGCATATCGCAATTCACCTACCCCGGCAGGTTTTCCACTTCGATCACATTCCTAAACTCCGCCACAATGGACGCGAACAGCGGATCCCTGCTGGAGCAAGCCCGCATCTGAGGCCGCCGACGCATGATGCTGAGGAGCGATTAAGCGGCCGTTCGACGTTCAACTTTCCGCATTCGCTCCAAGCGTTCTTGGGCCGCCTCGTTGCTGCGAAACACAACTTCTTCCATGATGGCCGCTTTGGCTTCTTCCTCGGTCTCGAAACGAACACCTTCCGGCGCCGGATGGGCTGTGAAGAAGCTATGTTTGCTACGGGGATGAAACTTGACCCAGCCCACGAGCTGCTCTCCTAAAAATTTCTTGAGTTCCGTATCAGACTCGTTGGCTTTCGCCTTGACCCATTCCATTTCCCAATACCTTAACCCGAATCCAGCCTCCAGGTGCACAGGAAGGCACAAGGTGTACCCCGAATGGTACTGAGGTACTGGACCGCGCGTCACGGGATTGGCGCGGGCCTTGATTGTTATTCAGCGGCCAAGAATGCCGGAGAGCGTACGCAACTATCCGGCATCGGCGGGTGGTCTAGTTCAACTTGTAACGTTTGCGAATCAACAAACCTCCAACCAACGCGCCTCAGAGCAACGCGAACGTAGTAGGCTCGGGGGTTGTCACCGCCGGGCTTAAAGTTTGCGTATTCCCGAGAGAGTTTTGCAGAGTCACATTGGTGATGAAGAAGTTGTCGTCGTTTACTCCAGGAATCACCAGGTCTCCCGCAGGCGGCGTTGTCTGCCAAGTACCGTTGAGAGATGTGATTGTGAGCACAGGCGAAGTCGAAAGAAGCGTGCCATCCTCAGCGTAGAAGGCAATCTCGTTCTTGTAGGTCAAGGTGAATGTGCCGCCCGTGTCCGATGTTCGCGTGACCGTCTCCAATCCTAACGGAATGTAGTTGGGGCTTACCGATGCAGTCACGTGGCCGGAGCCAGTAACGCCCAAGCCGAACCCGCTGTAGGGCACGACCTGGTCCGTTCGGTTATTGAACGCAAGTTGAAGTATTTGCACTGAGGCCGTACTACCGATCGCCGGGAGCGTGAACGAGTAACTCGCTCACAGTATCGGCGATCTTCGCCTGGGCTTCGTTGCGAAACGGCGTAGTGCGACTTCTCTCCGGCTTCGCGGGCTGCGGACCTGCGGGGCGTCTTCTGGGTGAAGCGGCTTTTTTCTGCGTCGCGCGTTCTGGCATTGTGGTCTCCTCAGGTGCACTTTTGTGATATCTGATGAAATCTTAGGCTCCAAGGTGAACACCTGTCAAGCAATGTTTATGCACTCTTGTATCTTTTCTTGAAATCAGATGCAATCTTACGCGATATTATTGGGTATGAGCGAGGAGTTATTCACGGTAGCCGAAGCCGCGACCCGGCTCAAAATCCACGAGGGAACACTTCGGCGAATGCTTCAGGCGGGTGAAATCAAGGGAATGAAGTTTGGTGCCCGCGAATGGCGAATCCCCGATCGAGAGCTTCAGGAATTCATAGACACTAAGATGGGGCGCAAGCCTGCCGGACAAAAAGGCGCTCCTACAAATGAGTGATCTGCATAGGTCACGACTGCCGCGTAGCACGGCGATCCTTATAGGGATTCTTGTCACTCTGTCTGTGGTTTTGACTTTGTTATTCGTCAGATTTTCTGGGCTATGAAAAACACACTTTTACTGTTTCGTTGGCCCGCCGGGGAGCAACGCGAGTGAGCGCATGGAGGAAATACTTCTGACCGTCGATGTAGCTGCTAAGAAATCACGCGTACCCGTGCCGATGATTCTGCTACTGCTTCAGTCCGGTAAACTTCCAGGGTTGAACCTACAAGGCGAGCAATGGCTGATTCCAGAAAAAGAGCTAAAGACTGCGGTTGACGCCTTGAAGAAGCGCGGCACGCCCGCCGGAGAGAAGGGCGAATGAGGAACTTCAACGCGACGACACCTTGCGCCCAAATTTGCCTAAAGGGTCATTTGATCAGCGAAAAGGCCAGCAGATCCGCCCATTACAACCGCGAGTTCTGTACCGAGTGCGGCTCGAAGACGCTCTCGGAGTGTCTTGCTTGCGACGGACCGATTCCGGGACGAGATTCGCCACGGCCCATTAGGGAACAGGTAAGCCCGTTTAAAGTTCCTTCTTATTGCGCTAGTTGCGGCGCGCCCTACCCATGGACTGCAACGGCTCTCCAGGCGGCTCAAGAAGCCGCAGATGAATCAGACTTGAGCGCCGAAGATAAGCTGAGCTTAAAGGAGACTTTTGCTGACCTCTCAACAAATGGTCCACGAACTCCACTCGCGGCTCATCGCTTTACGCAGTTCGTAACGAAAGCAGGTCCGGTGGTAGGCGAGGTGATAAAAAAGACCGCAATCGAGTTCTTTAGCGAAACAGCTAAGAAGTTGGCTGGGCTCTAAAGTCCATGAGTCTCTACAAGCGCGGGGAAACGATTTGTTGCTTTCGACTTGTCTCGTTGCTTGTTTATTTCTGCTCTTGCCTAACGAGTACAACTATCATTGCGGTCCGTTCCCCAGACGGAATTATCTACATAGGAGCGGACAGCAAAGTGGTGAAATCCGGTGACATGCAGCCCGTTACTCACTGCAAAATTAACGTTGCAAACGGGATCGTTTTAGCTCAAGCGGGACTCTTTCAGCTTGAAGGCCGGAATGCGAAGTTAGACTTTGAGCGTGTAGCGGCAGAATCTTTCATTGGAACCGAGTCATTCGCCGAACAAGTACGTATTTTTTCCGACTCCATGATCAAAGCGGCACTACGGGCGGCTTCTGCGTACCGGAATTTGAAGCCGGATTACTATAGCGAGGAAATCCTGAATGAAAGTCTTGTTCAAACTGTGCTTGTCAACACGCGACCTGGCGAATTATCCGTGCTTTCATTTCAGCGCTTCATGGTGACTGAACCAGATAACAAGATCCGCGTCACGCGATATGAGTCAAGCTGCCCTCCTGAGTGCGGTTCCGATGGCATTGTTTTCACGATGTTGGGTGAAACCGGAGCCGCAGAAGCAATGACACAAGATCAAACTCTTTTTTCTGACGTAGCCGGCAAAATTAAAGCTGCAATTGAACGCGAGATCGTTTCATCGCCGAAGACGGTTGGTGGCCCGATCTCGATCATGAAAATTGATCCTCGCACAGGAATACGTTGGATTGAAAAAGGCGAGTGTAAATGAATCTTTACAAGCGCGGTAAGACCAGCAGCGGAGCCGGGGAGAAAGACGAGTGATCTCATGATTGTCCAGCCTCTCATCGATACGTCGCAGGTAACGTTCGACAATGGCACAGTATGTCCTCTCTGTAGCTTTCTTTGCTTTTGCGATCAAGGCCGCAGCTCTGGCGGCGAGTGGTTTAATTTTCAGTGCAGACAATGCGGAGAATATGAAACGGTAAGATCTCTAGGCGCAGCTCCGATCAAGCCGCGTCACCTGAGGCCTTTTATATCGGCCGCCACGAGACAGCACTTCGAGCAAGGCGTTCGTCTTCAATTAACCCCAACCAATCTTGAAGAAGTGGCTCGACCGCACCAAGAGTCATCTGTTATATCCCGCCAGATGAAAATCCTCGAATACCTTGCGAGAAAATGCAAACGACCGGGAAACTTCGCCGTATTCGAACATCAATTCGACTTTCCCATTGCTGACTGCGAAAACGCGATTGAGGTTCAGACCTTTCTGACGCGGCTTGTACTGAAGGACTTGATTTATCGACTACATAACGAATCGGCCAAAGAAGCATATGAACTAAGTTTGGAGGGCTGGGAGGCTGCCGAGCCCAAAACCCAGAAAGGCGGCACGCCCGGCACCTGTTTCGTAGCCATGGCGTTCAATAAGTCTTTAGATTCTGCTTATAGTGAGGGCATTCTTGCCGCCATCGAATCGGACTGCCGGTACAAGGCTCTCCGCACGGATCGCGTTGAGCACAATGGAGAGATAACCGATCAAATTGTGGCGGGAATTCGCGAATGCGCGTTCATGGTCGCCGATCTCTCGCTACATCGAAACGGTGTTTATTACGAAGCCGGTTTCGCGCGCGGCCTTGGACGTCCAGTTATTTATTGCTGCCGGAAAGATCAGAAAAATAATGTTCATTTCGACATACGGGGCATAAGCCATGTGATTTGGGACACTCCGGCCGACCTTCGTGCGAAACTAGCGCATCGCATTCAGGCAACGATCATGGATCAGGCGTGAAGCCGGAAATAACCCTATGAGTCTCTACAAGCGCGGTAACACCTGGTGGTACGAGTTCGTCTTCTCCGGCGAACGGATCCGCGAGAGCACGAAGCAATCGAACAAGCGCACTGCGGAACAGATGGAAGCGGCGCGGCGGACACAGCTTGCCAAGGGTGAAGTCGGTATTAAAAAGAAAATGGTAGTGCCCACACTCGGGGCGTTCGCAGAGAAAGAGTTCCTTCCGTTTGTCGAGCAACAGAAAAGCGGCCGGCCGAATACCGTCACCTTCTATCGCTCCATGGTGAGGAACCTCGAACGGTCCGACTTGTGGCGGAAGCCGATCGACAAGATCGAAGCGGCGGATCTTACAGCCCTGGTAGCGCGACGGCAATCCACTTCGAAGGTTTCGACTGTGAACCGGGAACTCGCTAC
>CAXSIG010000250.1:7397-7708 GCA_964237255.1 uncultured Bryobacteraceae bacterium | reverse complement strand
AACTCAAAGTCCTTGAACATGTGATTCATGTACGGACCCGTGTAGAAACAGTGGCTGCGCTCACCATGAGCACGGATAGCCCCGTCTTCCACGGAGAAGGTGTCCTTGTGCTCGTTCACCTGCCAGCCGGTAAGATCTTTTCCGTTGAACAACTCCTGCCATTTGCCTTGCGCGATAGCTGGAATTGCAGACAGCAATAAGAGAGCGACTTGGCGCATGAGGGAATCGTATCATTCCGTCTTGGAATACACTGTGGCAATGAAACCAGCGTCCTTGCTCGCCGCGCTACTGCTCGCGGTCTTCGCTTTGGC
>CAXSIG010000250.1:1070-7387 GCA_964237255.1 uncultured Bryobacteraceae bacterium | reverse complement strand
ATTCAACCGAAGCCCGAAGAGTTGGAGCAGGTTCGCCATAAAACGGAGCAGATCGAAGAACGTGTGCGAGCTCTGAAATCCTCCGGTGCGGATGCGACGTTGCTCGGCGATGTGGAAGTGTTCGCGAAGGCGGGACGGATGTTACTGGAGTTTCCGGACCAGTTCTTCACTCAACGCGGTATAGATCACGCTATTGCCGTGCTGGATGCGGGTCTCGATCATGCGAAAGAGTTAGGTGGCGGGAAGGCTTCTTGGAATAGTGGCCGAAGGCAATTGCATGCCTATCGTTCTGAAATGGACGGTTCGGTGCAGCCCTATGGAATTACGCTGCCCGCCAACTTCGACGCCGCGAACAACACGCGGCTTTACGTTTGGATGCATGGCCGCCAGAACCAGACTACCGAGGCGGAGTTTCTGTTCAACTTTCCGAATGGGAATTCCGGGCGTCCGCCGGTGGCCGATAACGGGCAGATCCAACTGGATGTCTACGGAAGGTTGAACAGCGCGGGTTACCACTGGGCCGGCGAAGCGGATGTTTTCGAGGCAATTGCCGCCGCGAAGCAGCGGTTCAATATTGACGGCCGTCGTATTCTGTTGCGCGGTTTTTCCATGGGAGGCGAAGGCGCATGGCACATTGCGCTGCATTACCCGGACCGTTTCGCCGCCGCCGAGATCGGGGCAGGAACGTGGTCGCGACGTGGCGAAATACCGGGATTGCAACCATATCAATATGCAGTGCTGCACATCTGGGAGAACATGCCGGAGTGGGCGTCGAATGTATTCAATCTGCCTCTCGCAGGTCACGACGGCGATACCGATACCCAAGTTCCGTGTCTCCCGCCACCTCCCGCGGGCACGCCGAATCGCGGACAATTGGAATCGTCCTTGCGCACACGGGCGCAGTTGGAAAAAGAAGGTTATGCCTCGACTGGACAGCCGGATTTCTTACATTCGCAAGGCACGCCCGCTATCTTCCTGATCTCACAAAAGACGGGTCACGGAACCAGCCCGCTTGTGCGCCAGCAGCTCGACGCTTTCTTGAAAGAGTGGGGCGATAAAGGCCAGACTTCGCCGGACCATGTGCGTTTCGTAACCTGGACCACGCGCTACAACCGGGATTATTGGGTGTCCGTGGATGGGCTGGAGAAAACCTACGAGCGCGCCGATGTGGATGCGGTCCGCAAGGAAGCGTCGAAGCACTATGAGATCAAGACAAAGAACGTCACGCGGCTTACGCTTCGCGAAACCGATAAAGCCCAAAGGATCACGGTGGATGGCGAAGATCTGAAGGTGTCCGGCGCGACAGAAATCGCGATCGAGAAGGCTGGCGGTAAGTGGAAGATAGCGAAGAGCTCCGGCCCGGGTCTACACAAGACGCACGCATTGCAGGGACCCATCGACGACGCTTTCCTCGATCCATTTATACTGGTGCGGCCCACCGGAACTCCTTGGAACGCCGCAGTGAACGATCAAGCGCTTCGTACCCTTGCGCGCTTCGATAAGTTATGGGCGAAGTATTTCCGCGGTCATCCGTTTACCAAGGACGATAAGAACGTCACCGCGGCAGATATCGAAAAGTATCATCTGGTGTTGTTCGGCGATCCGGGCAGCAATAAGTGGATCGCGAAGACAAACGGGAAGCTGCCGGTTCGTTGGACGAAAACGGATGTTCAGTTCGATGGCAAGCACTACGCCGCTGCCGAAATGTTCCCGGCGATGATCTATCCGAACCCGTTGAACAAAGCCAAGTACGTGGTCTGGAACACGGGTCTCACGATTCCCGACCGCGAATATAACGGCGACTACGGTATGCCGTTGTGGGGAGACTACGCAATCGTCAAAGTGAAAGACGGAGCCGACTTGCCGGAAATGCAGACAGCGGGATTATTCGATGAGCAATGGCGGGTAGCTTCAGCGTCGAGACGCTAGTGGCGCAAGAATCTTCACGGCATCGGGCGCAGTTCCCAACTTAGGCGCGGGGAAACTGGACGATGATGTCGGCGTCAAAGTGGGAACAGACTTATAGCAGCTCAGTCTGTCGCGGCGAATATGCATGTACTATTTTGTTGTACATGTATCGCGCGCTGACGGTCTTGCCTTTCTGCGTCCTACAGTTGGCCGCGCAGGATTTCTCATCGTTTGAAGCGGCTCTCAAGTCCGAAGCCGCGCCGGGCATCTCGGTAGCGATCACTCGCGGTGACCAAGTCATCTACCGGAAAGCATTCGGGGTTGCCGATGCCGAAACGGGTTCTCCTGTAACCGCGGACATGATTTTTCGCTTGGGTTCCACCACCAAGATGATTGTCGCTGCGACGGTGTTGTCGATGGTAGACGAAGGGGAGCTCGATCTCCAGGCGCCTGTCAGCCGGTATCTCCCGAGCCTACCGGCTTGTCTCGGCAAGATAACGACGCACCAGCTTCTGACCCACACCTCCGGGATTAAGAACGTTGTTCCGATGTACGGCGAGCACGATGAAACCGCCCTGGAAGCAAACGTTCGCTCCTGGGGACCCGATTACTGCGAAACACCTCCGGGCGGTCTGTATAGTTACTCGAATCCGAGTTTCGTCCTAGCCGGATACCTGGCGCAAACTCTTTCCGGCAAGCGATTCGCGGACATCGTAGAAGAACGCGTTCTCCACCCGCTCGGTATGACTCACAGCACATTCCGTCCTACCGTTGCGATGACGTATCCTCTAGCGCAGGGTCACGATAAAGACCGAAAGGTCATTCGCCCCGCGGCGGATTATGCGGGCGCCTGGCCTGCGGGATCGCTCTTCTCGAACACCGATGACCTGACGCATTGGGTAATGGCGATTATGAATCGCGGTTTTGCGTCGGCCATCACGAAGCCAAATGTTGACGTCTCGAAGGATGGCAAGACTAAGTACGGATACGGCCTGAATGTTCGCGATTCTGGGAACACACGCATCCTGGAACACTCCGGAAGCCGCACGGGATATGGATCGTTCGTCCGCATGTACCCGGCGCAACATGTCGGAATCATCTTACTTGGCAACTGGTCCGGCGCATTGTTCCCTAAGTCGCTGGCCGCTGCTTCGGCCGCTCTCGGACTTCCGAACTGATGTCGCTGGAGTTGCGCGGCGTCGGTAAAACATTTCCCGGTCACACTGCGGTCGACGGCGTTTCATTCACGTTGCAACCCGGTGAATTCTTCTCTCTGGTGGGACCCTCCGGCTGCGGGAAGACAACTACTTTGCGCATGGTGGCGGGCTTCGAACAACCCACCGCTGGAGAGATTTTGCTGAATGGCCGTCTGATCAATCCACTCAGGCCGCAGCAGCGCAACGTGAGTACCGTGTTTCAGAGCTACGCTCTCTTCCCGCACCTCACCGTAGATGAAAACGTAGCCTTCGGGCTTCGACGCCGAGGCGTTCGTGACTACGCCGCACAAGTTGCCGAAGCCCTCCGCGCCGTTCATCTTACTGGTAAAGAGAACCGAAAGCCTGCGGAACTATCGGGCGGGGAACGTCAACGTGTCGCGCTCGCCCGATCATTAGTGCTCAAGCCCGAAGTCCTTTTGCTCGATGAACCGCTCGCGGCGCTTGATCCGCAACTCCGTCGCCAGGTTCGCACCGAACTGAAAACGCTGCAGCGTAATGCCGGGATCGCTTTCCTCTTCGTTACTCACGATCAGGAAGAGGCGCTCTCACTTTCCGATCGTGTCGGCATCATGAATGACGGCAAGCTCGAGCAGGTTGCACCTCCGGAAGAGGCTTACAACCGTCCTGCATCGCGCTTCGTCGCTTCGTTCTTAGGAGAAGTGAACGCGATTGGAGCGGCCGCTGTACGTCCTGAAGCAACGCGCATTTCGCCGGCGCCGGAAGCGCAGGCAATCCCGTGCCGCGTGCTGCATTCCACATTTCTCGGCCACGCGGTTCGCGTTGAAACTGAGTGTGTCCACGGCGCGGTAACAGCCGAACTAAAGCCTCATCAATCGCCGTTCACTCCCGGTGAATCCGCATACCTCCACTGGGACCCATCCGACGAACTTTCGCTACCGGCATGAGCCTCCGCCAGTGGTTTCTCCTTCCGGCGCGAGCGACGCAGGTACTGTTCTTCGCGATCCCGCTTGGAATCGTTGTGCTCCTCAGCCTGCTCACGCGCGGCGACTACGGCAGCGCCGAACAACCCTGGACCGCCGAATCGTACACGCGCCTCTTCGATCCTCTCTATCTCGCGATACTTTGGCGATCTGTCTGGATGGCCACCGCTGCCACCACGATCTCCATTGCGCTCGGGTTCCCGCTCGCGCTGTATATCTCGCGCGCCCACCGATATCGCGCGCTTTTACTTCAGCTGGTTATACTTCCGTTCTGGACCAGTTTTCTGGTCCGCACGTACGCTTGGCTCTTCATTCTGCGTGACACGGGCGTGGTCAATACCGTCCTGCAAAAGATCGGCATCATCCATCAACCGCTGCCTCTTCTCTATAACGACGGAGCGGTTCTACTTGGCCTTGTATATGGCTATCTGCCCTTCATGGTGCTTCCGATCTACGCTTCTCTCGAGCGCATCGATCCAGCGCTGCCCGAAGCCGCCGCCGACTTGGGTGCTTCGCCGCTTTCCATAGTTTTCAAAGTTATAGCACCGCTAGCCCAGCCCGGAATACTGGCAGGATCCATCCTTGTATTCATCCCCTGCCTGGGCGCGTATCTCACCCCCGATCTCATGGGAGGAGGACGAACGGTGATGGTCGGCAACCTGGTTCAGAATCAATTCACCACCGCGCGCGATTGGCCCTTTGGTTCCGCCGTTTCGCTCGCGTTGATGGCCTTAACATCTCTGCTGTTGTACTTCTTTCTCAAGCGGAATAACGCCGCGATGGAGTAGGCTCACTAATGAATCTCCGGTTCCGGCGTTTCGCCCGTGCCCTGGAGAAAATCGAAATCGCATCCTTCGTGCGCTTGCGTGACCCGTTCGCTATACAGCGCTCCATAACCTCGCGAGTACTTCGGCGCCGGCTTGATCCAAGCAGAACGGCGCTTCGCAAATTCATCGTCCGAGACCAACGCATCTAACTTTCGACCTGCCGTATCCAGACAAACCAAATCGCCATCGCGCAGTAACGCCAATGGTCCGCCAACAAAGCTCTCAGGCGAGACATGCAGCACGCAAGTGCCGTATGCGGTGCCGCTCATTCGAGCATCGGAGATACGAACCATATCTCGAACTCCCAACGGAAGAAGCTTCTTAGGAATCGGAAGATTGCCCCATTCGGGCATGCCCGGTCCGCCGAGCGGGCCCGCGTTCTGCAAAACCAGGACGGAGTCTTCCGTCACGTCCAAGTCGTCGCGGTTCATCCGCTCTTCCATGTCCGCGTAGTTCTTGAACACAAGAGCAGGCCCCGTATGCTGTAAAAGCCGCGGGTCTGCCGCCGATGTTTTGATTACCGCCCCATCGGGAGCCAGATTGCCGTATAGCACCACCGTGCCGCCGCTCGCGTTAAGTGCTTGCTCCCGTGGGCGAATCACTTCCGCATTACAAATTGACGCTCCCTGCAAGTTCTCGCCAATCGTCTTTCCATTGACCGTCACGCAATCCAGGTGCAGCAGGTCGCGCATCACCGACATCAGCGCCCGTAGCCCTCCTGCATAGTAAAAGTCTTCCATCAGGAACTTGCCCGAAGGGCGAATATTCGCCAACACCGGAACGCGCTCGGAGATGTCGTCGAAGCGGTTTAACGGCATTTCCAAACCGCACCGACGCGCCAACGCCACCAGATGAATGATCGCGTTCGTCGATCCCCCAATCGCCATATCCACGGCAATTGAATTCTCGAACGACTCCATCGTTAAGAACCGCGAAGGCTTCAGGTCTTCCCAAACCATCTCCACAATGCGCCGACCACACTCCATTGACATGCGGACATGGTTCGAATCGGGCGCTGGAATGGACGACGCACCGGGCAACGTAAAACCGAGCGCCTCAGCCAGCGCGGTCATCGTCGCGGCGGTTCCCATGGTCATGCAAAACCCGGGCGACCGTGCGATGCCGCCTTCCATCTCCTCCCATTCCTCCTGACTGATGGTGCCAGCGCAGCGCTCTGCCCAGAACTTCCACAGGTCGGTGCCGCTGCCAAGAGGCTGGCCCTTCCAGTTCCCGCGCAGCATGGGACCGGCGGGCAGATATATAGCAGGCAGATTCATGCTGATGGCACCCATCAGTAAGCCCGGCGTGGTCTTGTCGCACCCCCCCATGAGCACTGCGCCATCAATAGGCTGGCTGCGGAGATGCTCTTCCGTTTCCATGGCCAACAGATTTCTGTAAAGCATCGGGCTTGGCTTCATATACGT
>CAXSIG010000250.1:0-1012 GCA_964237255.1 uncultured Bryobacteraceae bacterium | reverse complement strand
CAGCCTTCCAGACGCCTTTCTTGACCGCTTCAGCCCGCTCGCGAAGATGTGCATGGCAGGTATTCATCTCGCTCCAGGTATTGATGATGGCGATCACCGGCTTGCCAACAAAATCCTCCTGGCGATAGCCCAGTTGCTTGGTGCGCGAGCGGTGACTGAAGCCTCGCATGGTGGGTGGTCCAAACCAGCGGAAGCTCCGTAAGTCTTCAGGATTTTTTCTCATGGGATTCAATGCGAATTTGGGTGGCAAGTAGTCCGGACAACAGCATACATCCGGCGAGGAACCAGAGCCCGATCTGGAAACTTCCTGTTGTTGTCTTTACATAGCCGAGAATGTAGGGCCCGACAAACCCGCCCAGGTTTCCGAAAGAGTTGATGGTTCCGATCGCCGCGGCGGCAGCCGATTTCCCCAGCAAAGCGGTTGGGACGCTCCAGAACGCAGGAAGGTATGCCTGTTGAGTAAATCCTGCCAAACAGAAGAACGTGAGGGCAAGCCCGAGGCGATCTCCTGACCACACGGCGAGACTCAGCGACACCCCAGTCATCAGTATGGGCAACGCGGTGTGCCACCGGTATTCGCGCGCGCGATTCGACGAATATCCGTTCAACAGGATCCCGGCCACGGCAAAAATGTACGGAAGCACAGTGACGAAGGTGCGCCAGGTAATCGAGACACCCTTCATGTTCTCCGTAATAGTGGGGAGGAAGAAGAGGATCGCTTGATTGCCGGTCGTGATAAGAAGCAGGATCGCAGTAAGCAATAGGGTTTGGGGCAGACGAAAGGCGGAGAACAGCCGCACCCGGTCCGCTGCTACACGCGCCTGCGCTTCGGCGTGCAATTGGGTCATGAGCCATTGCTTTTCGTCATCAGGCAGCCACCTGGCTTTGTCCGGCCGATCGGTCAGGTAAAACCATGCCGCTATTCCCAGTAAAATTGCAGGAGCCCCTTCCAGGAAGAAGACCCAGCGCCAACTGCTCAAGCCATGCCAGTGAACCGTTTCGAGAATCCATC
>CAXSIG010000249.1:883-7716 GCA_964237255.1 uncultured Bryobacteraceae bacterium | reverse complement strand
CGGTTTGTACTGGATGTGACGTGCTGGTGGGGTCTCGGCGGTGCGCATGTTGTAAATCAGCCGCGCGCCACCGGTTGGGGCGCTCTTTGGCCCGTATCGTCCTATTGGCTTGCGGAGACGGTTCGGCTTGCGTGTCGTGCTGTCGATGGCGCGTTATTAGGCTGGTTGGCGGCGTTGCAGCAAAATGCGATGCAGCCTCCTTTTTTGTTTCAGCTCGATTCCATAATCGCGCCAATGTTGCGTTCTACCCCGCTGCCATTAACGGCGCCGTTGTCGCTCGAATTTCGACCAATGCCCGTGAGTGAAACAGCTGCGGGCATGCTCGCTTTAGACCCTGCTTATGTAACTCAATGGAATGATGCAGGCGTTTGGATCAGAGACGCTGCCACCTTGGTTTCTCACCGGCCTCCGGGTACTAGGTATGTGTTTGTCGTTTCGGGCGGCCATCTTTTGGAAACCGGCGGCGGCCGTCTTCTGCCCGACGGTTCGACTGTAACCATACGGAGCGGTGATCGCGGAGCCCAAGTCGACGTCAATGTACCCGGCCGAAGTTTTAGACTCTACGGGAACAGGTTGTCTGTTACCTTCGCCGGTCCTGGCGCCATCACCCCTCGGGCTTGTCATTGCGGGTCAGAAAAATGTGAGGAGCGTCATCACATTTCCAATTGGCGGCCGGATGCACACCCTTTCGTGTCGCTCCGAAACTTTGTCTATAACGCGGTAAAAGGTCCAATTGCCTCGAATAACGCCAACCTCACCGCCCACAGCTTCAAAACCAGCATGTATAACCCCATCCTCACCGACGGCCACTTGACCGCCGTGCCTCCCATTCGCTCGGAAGATTTTGCTCACTTCTTCTGTCCGAGTTGCCCTGAACCTCAGAAGACCCAAGAAACCAACTGTCAGAGCCACGGCGGTTTCGCGCCAACCGATTGCTGCGTGGCTGTATTGGCTCGCTTCTTCCCGGCCGATCCCAGCCGTTATTCGCTAAAGCCCTACTGTTCGTGTGGGGTGCGTCCGCACTGCATTGGGCATGGATCCTTATACGCGATGGAGGGGGGCTCAGTTCACGCTCTTATACCAGCGGCATTGGAAAACGCATTTCCAGGCTGGGCCGCGATGAATAGGGACCAACGTAGGGCGGCGCTTCATACATTGCCCGTGGATCACCCTTTGCGGAAAATCGTTGAACCAACGCCCGGAGTGCAGCCTCCGCTTCTTTTCGAGGTCGCTAAAGCCCTCGAACCTTTACTTCCACCAACAATGACCTGGAGTCCTCACTGTGCAGATCCTCAATTGCCGCATCGTCCTACATTTGTCTGGACGAAAGGATAACCGCCATGCCTGAAGAACGACGACCAAATATTGTACGCGTCGGCTTCCAAGCGCCTTCATCGACGAATACGGTCGAAGACTTTGCTTTAGCCGAAGCTGCGGAATTTATCAACAGCACCGAATTTGCTCACACTTATGATTTATTTCGGATTGGCGACCATACATCCGTCCGCGTTGAAATTCGGCCGCGTAAGGAGGAAGGCGAAATCAGCGTCAGTCTTTTCTGCTGTGCCTTCGAACCCAGGCTCGTCGACTGGAACAAACTACGGATCACAGTAGTAGCAAAGGTCAGTGGATTCGCACGACTAAGCGCCACCGGCGTGGTTCAACTGATCCTAAAGTCTCCATCCATTCTGTCGTTAAAAGCTTCCTCCATGTTGAGGCTTCATTCCGAGCCTCGCTTGAATCGCGGGCTTGCGGCTGCTCCCTCAAGCAGGTTGCACAGTGGTACTAGCTGGAAAGATGTTGTCTGGCACCCGGATGATTCGGACCTTCAAATCTCCTTCCAACTAAACGGTGGGATCTTGATCGTAGCCGCATTTACCACGGCACCGCGAGATTCTATCAAAATTCGCATGGTGCCTAGCGCCAACGAGTCCGGATTGATTGAGGTGCAATTGGGCCTTGAGAGTAATATTCCGCTAAAGACATTTGAAAAACTGAAGCTGGAACCTCCCATTCAAGAGAGCTTCCATGGCTACATCGGACTTCGGCAGTTTCCTCTGGGCCCCGGTCCCGATGAGTGCATAGTCACGTTGGTTTGACACGATGCTCAACATTGGTGGAGTGTTTGTCGATAGCGCACCTGAAGGCGCAGAATATGGATACTTCGCGGGCTACAACGCAACACATCGGGCCGGGCCTGGGTTGACAATTGAGCCGCACCCAGAGTTTTGGACCATGGGAACGTTCAGGAATGCTATCCAGGAACTGACAAGTTGGCTGTCTGCAATCGGAGCTGAGGGAGTTTTCCTCTGGAGTGTTGAGATTCTCTCGTCTGGTTGCTCAGAACTTAGTCTGCATGGCAATTCAGGCCAAGCAGCCTTTGCACTGACTTGGGGAATTCTTTGGGAAAACCCGCACGACTGGCTCCTGCCTCTGCTCCGTAATGTGGTCGTGACAGGCTCCCTCCCGAAAGCGGAACACCCCCATGGCTGGGATGCATCAATCGGACACGTCGGTGGCGTGAGGTCGAAACTGATGGCCTTCGTTACTGAGGGCCAGCGCTTAGGCTTCCGAATGATTGCCATTCCTAAGTCATGCCAAGAAGAAGCTCAAGGAGCGTGGCAGTGCAGGGTTCTCGTCGTTAAGTCCCTGGAAGAACTTTGTGAGACCCTCAGGGCTGTATTCGCACGCGCCGAGTTCTACAGACAAGCGACTTTCCCCAATCTGCTGCACCGCGTCGCCTCCGGTTGGCATTTCCCGGTGTTGTGGTCGCTGCTCGCGTTAGTTGCTTGGCTATTGGCTAGTCAGCCCGCAGTATTGTTAGTACCAGTTGTTGTTCTATTCACCTCGTCCGCTTTGAAGTTGAGTATTTGGCTCGACGAGCAGCGGTTCCGCAAAGACGAGCGGCAAGTCTCGGGTAATCGATGCGAAACCTATTACGATCCCCTTCCAGAGAATTGGAATCCTCAGCCGGAACTTGTCATTGACTTGTTGAAACACATGAAGGACCTGCAGCAGTCGCTACTGTCAAGTTCGTTTAGGAAGTGGATGCTAGCTCAATTAAAGGTAACTGGCTGGTGGCGCAAAGCCCGACGTGGTTGGGATATCTTCTTCACCGCAATTTGGCTTTTTGCTGTCGCCTATTTGGGAATCTGCCCTGACGCTCACCAACTGGCCGAACGTGTTCCCTGGGGCGGTGACACCATGAGCGCAACGGTATGCTGGCATACGGCCGGAGGCCAAAACTGCGGGATACCTCCGTCCGGTATTGGAAAAAGCGGATTTCTGAACGTCTCGATACCCCACAAGCACGGCGTGCAACGTCGCCTTCTTGCAACCTGCTCGAAGTGTTATCTTTCCCCGGCAGACGCGCACAATTTCCATTCCAGCGTGGTCGAACTAGGAGAAGGAGGTCGGGTAGTACGAATCGATTACCACGATCTAAGTTTGCCTCAGAATGAGTTTTCGTTTCAGTTTGATCTCACCCTTCTTTCTTACGAGGGTGATGAAGTGTATACGATTCCGATACCAGTCCGGTGGAATCCGGAAGTAGATCCGCCGCCCATAACGGCGCGCGACCTTAAGGAGAACTAATATGCAAAAGAGAAGTCTCCTGCTACTCGCAACAATTATTGCTTGGGGTTGTCAAAACAAACCCGAAGTTGGAGAGATCGAATCCAAGACGCCAAGTCCGTGGAAGCCTGGGACACAGATAATTCTCAAAATCCCGATTCGCACGACAAAGCAGGTTACCTATAGCTGGCGATCAGCGGACGGCGGAAGTTTTGATGACGCTTCAGCTCCAGCCCCAAAATTCACGCTGCCTCAGAAGGCGGAAGTTCGGATTTTATGCGATCTGTCGGTTGACGGCACGCCGTATCCAATAAATCCGTTTGTAGCTCGCGTAGATTCGGCCGAAACTGCTCCGATTTCTGGGCCTGTCGAGCCCGTTGCGCCAAATCCGGCGACTATGGTCGTCTCCGGAGTTGGTGACTTTGATATTGAGAAGAACGGGTTCATTCCCGGCGGGTGGATGGGCGACGGTATGCGCGGCCGACAGTTCATTCAGCCACAGTTCAAATCGCCCGACGAACTGAATGTCCATCCCAACGCTCAAAAATGGATCTACCGCACCGGAGGGGAATTAGGCTGGGCGGCGGTAGCTTGGCAATACCCGGCGAATAATTGGGGGTCGAAGCCGGGCCTCAACCTGGAAGCCCGTCATTTCTCTCAGGTCGCGGTCTGGGCGCGGGGATTACCCGACTCTCGTGGGGCCATGCCTAAGCTGACGTTCAAGTCTGGCGGTGGTACGGACGCCAGCAAACCGTATCAGGATTCCTTTGCTGTGGAAATGCCCAACGCTGTTCAACTCACAAAACAATGGCGCGAATACACGCTCGATCTTCAAGGCAAAAATGTCCGAAGCGTCGTAACCGGATTTATCTTCGCGATCGATTCCTCCGATAATCCAAACGGCGCAACGTTCTATTTGGCGGATATTCGATTCCGTTGAACTTCTCTGTTCTTTAGACATGTTGAGGTAAGTCACATGAATTTAAAAACGTTCTCTCTCATCTCATTCGCCGCACTAGCGCCGCTAACGCTGCTTGCGTCGAATCCCACCCAAATCCAAATGCAACCCAATGGCCCGGTATCGATAGGCCAGACAGTTGTTCTTTCGCTGCCGTCGTCGGCCCGCGGGGCAACTTACAAATGGCAGGCCGATTCCGGCGGGCTGATCGGCCCCGTCAATAAATCGATCGCACGATTCACTGCGGTAGAACCGGGTCGCGTGGCGATCACCTGTGTCGAGGTGCGTGGCGGACGGCGCAAAATGTACACTCTCGCATTACAGGTCTCGCCATCACCCACTCACGCGTCAACAGAATCGTCTACCGCGCCATACGACATTGGTCGCGGCGGCTTCGCTCCGTCCGGCTGGATGGGCGACGCTGGTGATAAGGCTCATCCAGGCGTTCTTCGCGTGGATGTCGCCGCCCGCGATAATCCGCACTCTCCTCCCGTTTCAGAAAAGTGGGAGTACAAGCCTTTAAGAGGTGGGCAAATGTGGGCCGCGGTTGCGTGGCAGTGTCCTCCCTTGAATTGGGGTGAAAAAGAAGGCCGCAACCTGTCCGGGAAAGGTTTTACCGAACTGTCGATCTGGGCTCGCGGTCTTCCCGATAAGAAGGACCGTTTTCCGGTGATCCAGTTCAAAGCCGGGGGAGGCACCAGCCCTACTAGTCAATATCAAGCTTCATTTGAAAATGAGGGCGATTTTGTGACGCTCACCTCCGAGTGGAAGCGCTACACGGTTTCTCTCTCCGGGAAAAATCTGACACAGGTAGTCTCCGCTGTGACTTTCGTATTGCGCGCCGAGGACAACCCTGACGGAGCAGTTTTTTTCCTGGATGATCTCGAATACCGGTAAAAGCGATGCGACTCATCACACAAGTTCTGACCCAGCTAACCGTGGCTGGCGTCTTCTTGATCGCCGCTCCCCCGCAAGACGCCGGGAAACTTGAGCATATTGTTTCCGAAGCTCGTTGGGTGGCGTATGCTCCCACAAACTACAACCCGGAAACTTCTCCTCAGATAATCCCCGCGGACGCCAGCATTCTGGAAGATCTAAGGACGCTGCGCAAAGCTGGATGTAGCGGCCTCGTCACTTATGGTGCTTCGCTTCCGGCCATCGTCATACAAGCAGAGAACGCTCAGTTCCGCGCGATGCTGCTCGGTATCTGGGATCCCGCAGACCAGAACGAATTGAAAGCGGCAATCGAATCCGCCCGTCGCGATATTGTGGTGGGCATTATCGTCGGCAACGAAGGATTGATGACCAAGCGTTATGGGTTGGAAACTCTTCACAAAGCGATGGAAGCGGTTCGACGCGCCACTGGGAAACCAGTCTCAACCACCGAGATTATAGAATCCTTCTACACCAAACCCGAGTTAGCGGAATGGTCCGACTTTGTTACGATCAACGCGCACCCGTATTTTCACGGACACCGTGATCCCGGCTCGGCTTTACGATGGACTGTAGCCGCTTGGGAGCGCTTTAAGCAACTCGGGTTGACCAAGCCTACTATTTTTAAGGAAGTTGGCCTTCCCACAAATGGATCTCCTGAATTAAGTGAGGCGGCCCAAGCGGAGTACTATCGTGGCCTGCTTTCTTCGAGGGTTCATTTCGTATTCTTCGAGGGATTCGACGTCCTTTTCAAACACGGGGATGTTGAAAAGAGCTGGGGTTTATTCCATGCCGATAGATCTCCGAAAGCTGCCGCCCAGCTTCTAGGCCAAACGCCGCCCGGACGATAGCTGCCGTGTTCATTCCGCACGACCAGGCGGATTCAACTTTGGTCAGGTAGGGTTCGGCAACCTGTTTCTTAGTCAATCCGGGATATTTATCATCTGACGGATTAGGAAGGCTGACCCGCGGTAGGGAGCTTAGTCGTCGGGTTCGAGCCGCTCTTTCGCCAAAGCATTACCCTCGCAAACGCGGTTCCTCTCGCCAAAACATCAACTTCGCCCTTTCCAGCGTTCAGACTACGACGAGGTCTGGAGTAAAGGCTAGCGCACGAGGCGTTAAGGAGGCGTAAGCTCGAGTATGAAACGCTGGTAGGCATAGCAAGTCGTGGCTGATTCACTCACCCCATCTCGCCGGTCAGAAAATATGCGCCGGATTCAGGCGAAGAATACCAAACCAGAGATGGTCGTCAGGAGGCTTGTCCATTCATTGGGGTACCGGTATCGCCTGCACGCTAAAGAGCTTCCAGGCAAGCCGGACGTCGTTTTCCGTGCTCGAAGAAAGGCTATTTTTGTCCACGGCTGCTTTT
>CAXSIG010000249.1:0-873 GCA_964237255.1 uncultured Bryobacteraceae bacterium | reverse complement strand
ACGTTTTCGCCTACACCGCAAAAGCCTGCCTGGGAATCCCGATATTGTTTTCCCCAGTCGCCGTACTGTGGTGTTCGTCCATGGCTGCTTTTGGCATCAACACAGTACCTGCCCAGCCGGACGTTTGCCTGGCACGAGGCAGGATTTTTGGCTTCAAAAGCTTGGCAGCAACGTGCTCCGGGACTCGCAGCAGCTTGCTCAACTCGGGGATCTAGGTTGGAAGGTTCTGGTCGTATGGGAATGTGAGATATTGGACACCGAGCGGTTACGACTGAGACTGTCCCAATTCTTAGCGTCCCCAGCTAAACTCGTCACGAGGTCAACTGTTTGAAGAAGCAGAAGTATTCGTTTCGCCCCAGGGCCCGACTGCTTCAGATCTTGGGCGACCAGTTGATCGGCTCATCACGCCTTGCAGTCTTCGAATTGGTGAAGAATGCTTATGACGCTGATTCGGACAAAGTGACCATCACGCTAAACGACATCGATAAGGTGACGCGCAGCATCGTGGTGCAAGATGACGGCGACGGAATGTCTTTAGCCACAATCAAAGATATTTGGCTAGTGCCGGCCCACGATCATAAAGCGATTCAGCGTTACCGCCTACAGCGCACAACCAAAGGCCGCCTACCTCTTGGAGAGAAGGGGGTGGGCCGCTTTGCTGTACATAAATTAGGAGACCGAATTGAACTTATTACAAAGGCAAAGGGACAATCCGAGATCGTTGTAACTGTCGATTGGGATGAACAGATCCGAAAGAAGTACCTCTCAGACACTGACATCAACGTGGTTTCAAGGAAGCCTCTTGTCTTCACCGGGTCGCAAACCGGGACCAAGCTCACGATAAGCCGACTGCGGGAGGCTACGGGCTGGTCA
>CAXSIG010000248.1:6043-7722 GCA_964237255.1 uncultured Bryobacteraceae bacterium | reverse complement strand
GCCGTGCTCCGTATGCCCCGTTCTGGACCTTGCGCATTACCCGGACTGCCTGGATGCGAAGCTTGCGGTAGATCTACGCCGCGCGCGCAATAAGTTGTCTCGCGTACGTCACCAATTCAACCGCATCGTCGACACCGACCTGTTCTTTGAGTTACACCGGAAGCGATGGAACGTGGAAGCCGACCCTAAAATTGAAGCATTCCAGCGCGAAGTAGCTTCCGAGTTTGCCCGCCTCGATCTTCTTCGCCTTTACCTATTAACGATTGAACAAACGCCAGCGGCCGCCATCTTCGCCATTGTCGCTCACGGTACGCTCTATTGCTATCTCACCGCCTTCAATCCGGCCTTCACCAAACTGAGTCCTGGAGCACTCCTATTAGCTCACGCGATTGAAGAAGCGAAGGCCGAACGTTTGCAATCGGTCGATTTCCTGCGCGGCGCCGAGCCCTACAAATACCTTTGGGGCGCCAAGGATCGAATCAATTACCGCGTGCGTCCCGGAACGAGAACCGCAGAACCCACGGAACAATCAACGTCGTAACCACCGACATGGCGACAATCACGCCATAAACAGGTTGCGTGATCACGCCGAATCCAACCCCGATCTGCGCAACCACCATGCCGACCTCACCGCGAGGAATCATGCCTGTACCAACGCGCCAGGCTTCTTTGCTTCCCAAACGAATCGCACCTAACCCGCATCCGATCAGTTTAGAAATCACGGCCGCGATCACAATCGCAATCGTAAGCAGCAGCGTATCTCGTCGCTGGAACGTTACAAGATCGAGATGCATTCCAATCCCGGCTAAGAAGAAGGGAAGGAACACCTCGGTCACCCCTGCGGTTAAATCGTGAACGCGTTTCTCAACTGCGTCAGAGATCGCCATGCCTGCCAGGAACGCGCCCGTGATCGCAGCCACGCCGGCCCACACGGCAGCCACAGCAAGACCGAACAGCACGCTCATGGCGAGCGCAAACTCGGTCTCCGGAATCCGCAATCTTGGATGAAGATGGGGAATCCAGCGTTTCATAAACCGGCTCCCCCAATGCGCCACAATCACGGTAAATCCGGCAGCCAAAACGAACGTGAAAGCAATGCCCGCGATATTGATTCCGCCCCGTGCCATGCTGTTCGCCACCGACAAGGCGAGCAGCCCGAGAATGTCGTCGAACACTGCGGCCGCAAGAATAATTTGACTGGATCGCAAGCCCAGCACACCCATCCGCTTCAGCACTTCGGCCGTGATCCCCACGCTGGTCGCCACCATCGAAACGCCGACAAAAATTCCTTCTAATTGCGGCGCATGCCATGCAGTCATAATGGCCCAACCCATCGCAAACGGCACAATCACGCCGGAGACTGCCACAAGGAGCGCCGTTCCGCCAACCCGCATCAACTCCGAAGGCTTCACCTCCAGCCCTACTCGGAACAGCAGGAAGATCAATCCCAAATCGGAAAATGCGGAGAGCACCGCATTGGGAGCCATCCACCCCAGCACCTGCGGACCCACCAGAACGCCGGCTGCGATCTCGCCGAGGCCGTGCCGCGCCTCATGGCCGGCAAACTCTTCAACGCCGGCCAGACCTGCATCGCGCCCGATTACCTGCTGGTGCACGAGAGCCTGCTCGCCGCGTTGCCAGAAGCGATGCGGGCCGCCACACGCCGGCTCTACCCGTCG
>CAXSIG010000248.1:0-6033 GCA_964237255.1 uncultured Bryobacteraceae bacterium | reverse complement strand
GGCCGCAATCGCGCCGACGATACCCGGCAGGCGCAACCGTTCAAACAGCTCGGCCATCAACTTTGCCGAACAGAAAATAACCAGGAGCGATAACGGAATCGTCAGCGGATTTTCAGGCACGCCGACGTTCCCGCAACGCAGCCGTCGCATCCCGATGACAGCGCAAACACAATGTGCGCAGATTCGACAAATCGCATTCGCCACCGCCTTCGACAACGGGGACGATGTGATCCGCGTCCCACAAGCTTCGGCGATTTAACTTGGTCATGCCCCACGTTGCCAACATGTCAGCACGCCGCTCTCCCCTGGCGCGTTTTAACCGCAGCCATGCCTCGCGAGTATCCGTTTTGCAGGACGCGCACACGGCCTTATCGCGCGCTAGCACCTGGTCGCGCAGATAGCCGGGATCGGTTCGCAATTTCCATTCATGAACACACCATTCGGAACAAAAAGTTCGTTTGGGAGGAGAAACCTCCAACGAACACCATCGGCACAAGGCGCGGCCATTCTCGCCTTTCGGAAGATCGACGGCGCTTACGCGGCCACCGAGCATCGTACGCGCGGTACTCACTTCTTCCGTTTTCCTCGTAGCGGCCGGCTAAGCACAGCCGCCCATCGCTCTCGTTCCCCTTTTTTCTGAAATGCAGAGCGCCAATACTTTTCAAAGGCTTTGGATTTGTCCTCGATCCGCGCCGTGAGATATTCTCTCGCGGCGCCCGATTCGCCATCCTGCATCCAGTGCAGCGCTGTGGCGGCATCGTTGATGTCGCCAAGCGCGTCCTGCACGGGCTTAAGGCGCTTCATTAGTAAGGAAAATCTGAACCCGTACTGTTCTTCAAAGAGTTCCAGAGTATAGCGAAAGTGCTTCGTCTTCAGCCGGAACTCATGTAGTTCTTCCGGCGTCTGGGCGCCTGTGAATAGACCGTCACCGGCGATGAAATACGCATCCGCGATTTCGGGTAAGCGAAGGGCGGCATTCTCCTTGACCCCCGCACCGCTATCCCACTGAGGAGTTACTAAATTAGCGCGCGCCAATGGTCCGGACGTTTCCTTTCCTGCCAACTATCTAACTTCGCCACTAAACTCGCACGCGCAAGAAGCTTTTCCGCTTCCAATCGGGTTGCTAAACCATCCTCCGGCGCAACGCCGGCCTTCCGAAAGAGTACCTCGGCGATATCCCGATTTCGTACTTCAGCAGCAAGGTCCATCAGTACGCGAAGCTTTCGACGCACTCGTCGTGCTTTTTGGGAATGCAGAACATCCTGGAACGTTCGGAGGCACTCGCTGAGTCTTCGAATGCTTGTCCGTAAATGGTGTACTGATTCTTCATCCGCCGCTGCTGCGTGAGTATCCGCCATCTGCTTTTCAAGCTTGTCGATTAGGTGCGCCGCCTTCTCGCGTACAAACTTTTTTAACTTAAGCCCGTGCGCGTGTGAAAACAATACTCCGACCGTAGACTTGCTGGAAGAAGTCTCCAGCGCGTTCGGCGGCCCATGCTTCAAGATCGACATTTGCATTTGAGTGCAACTTCAACACCAACTCGTTTGGACGTAGCGTACAATCGAGCGACTTGATCCGCTGTCCACGGCTCCGGTCGAGATTATCCGCAATTCGCAGGATCGGCGCAAGCAGGTTCACGGCCCGGCGACCCTCGGCGTCCAGCGTCGCCCAATTCGCATGTTCTTCAGAAGGCTTCGCCTTACGATGATAGCGGCACAGGTTCGCAATTACTTCGCGTTCGCGCTCCGTAAACCCCGGCATGTCGGAGTTCGCGACAAGATAGTGTGAGTGTTTGTGATGCCGCGTGTCGCTGACAAAGTGCCCGATATCGATCAGATACGCCGCTGCCTCTAAAATTCGCGCATAGTGGTGCGGTAGCTTGTGTGCCGGCTCAAGCGCTAAAAACAGCGACTCCGTCATACGCGCCACTTTCCGTACGTGGCGCAGCGATCCACCGTAGCGCGTGCTCATGCCCTCCACCATTTCGCGCTGCTCACGATTCATCTGCGTTGCGGCCCGGCCAGTGTTGCGCGCAATCAAATCGGCAATCACGCCCTCTCTGACGCCGGCGGCGGAGTAATAAAGCGACGGCAGCGCAAGCTCTCGAAGCACCCGATTCAGCACTGCCGTTCCCGGCACGATGATCTCCGCGCGCCGCGGACCGATCCCAGTCACCTTTCTCCGTTCCGCCAGCGTCTTACTACTGAGACTGGCTGAGAGTTCTCGAAGCTGCGCGGACGAGCAGCGAAGTTTGTCGGCAAGGTCGCGCTTCGCGCGCGGGACTTCATTTACGGCGCAGACCACTGCCGAAGCTGTCGCGGACGTCGCAATCACACGGTCGATGCGCGCGGTTCCCATCCTTCTTAACGTTGGTGCAAGACGTTCGGCCACATATTCGTCCAGGCGATGTAGCTCGCTCTCCTTAGGGGGATCCGATTTCAAAAACAACTCGGTCAAGCGCAAAGCTCCCAGCTGTTTCGACGCAGCTAAGAGAACACGACCGCTCTCGCTGAGAATGAGCTCAGCGCTTCCGCCCCCAATGTCGATAATCAAAATTCGTTGACGGGGGTGCGGCCATCTGCTCTGCACGCCTAAATGAATGAGCCGCGCTTCTTCCTGCCCGGAGATGATTTCGACCGGCGTTCCAGCCGACGTTGAAATACGAGTCAGAAACTCGCGCTGGTTGCTTGCATCCCGAACTGCGCTTGTAGCTACCGCTCGAATCGCGGTTGGGTTGAACTTCCGATAGATCGCCGACATTTGCGACAGTGTGCCGGCCATGAACTCCATCGCTTCCCCGCTGATTCGTCCGGTACGGAAAACGCTCGCGCCCAGTCTTGTTACCTGCCGTTCCGACGCCAGAATTCGTGGAGTTGCCGATGTGCCGCTCGCGGTTGTATTCACTTCCGCCACTTCCATTCGGACGGAGTTGCTGCCGATATCGATTGCGGCGTAACAAGGCATGGGCAAGCGTCTGAAAGTTTATAATAGCGGGGTCTATGCTGCTATATCTTCTCCGTCACGGCATTGCCGAAGAAAAGAGCGGCAAAGGGTCCGATGCGGAACGCGCTCTCACCAGGAAAGGCAAAGAGGAACTGAAGCGCGTCATGCGCGTAGCTCGGAAAGCGGGTGTACAACCGTCGCTGATCCTAACGAGCCCGTATGTTCGCGCCCGGGAAACCGCCGAGATCGCCAAAGATGGTCTGAACGTGAAGGAATCTCTGCTCGAAACGCGCACATTGACTCCGGACGGTCCCCCGCACATGGTTTGGGCGGAGTTGAGCGACCACCGGAAGGAGACCTCGCTCATGCTTGTCTCGCACAATCCCTTGATGGAGCAATTGGCCGCATTTCTTCTCGGAACGCCCACGCTTCGATTCGACTTTACAAAAGGTGCGATCGCAACCATCGACATCAACAATTTCCGCGGGGAGCCTGACGGTGTTCTCCAGTGGATCTTAACGCCGGATCTCGCCGGCATAGCATAGTGCGCAAAACGCTGCCTTACATCACGTAACGACAGCTATCGGTATCCAGTTCCATCATGTCTATGACAGCTGAGCTGAGTTCCGCGAAATCGACATTTTGAATCTTCAGCGCGAACTGAAACTCGGAATCGCTGAGCGCATCGATGCGCAGAAGCGTGGTTTCGCAATTCATAAACTTCGGCGGAAAGTCCGAATTCGGAGGCAGTTCTATGTATACACTCGCCTGTTCGCCGATCTCCGGCAAGGTCTTACCCGGTACAACGCGACAGGCGACGGAAACGCCTTTTCGATGTAGATTTGCTGTGAAACCGTCTACGGATGCTGTCCAGACATTTGGAAATTCCAAGCGGCAGGGAAGCTGCATCTCAATCCGCTCATCCGTGCGTTCGTACATAGTTCCAAAGTCCTCGTTCTCAGCCTGATTTTCCCCATCGTCCTTCATGCAAGTAGTACGATCTACGGCAACAAACAGATGGGTCTCGAAGAACGGTAACACGATTGAAAAACTGAGGGAAGAGAGAGAAAGAATACGAGTAGCAGAAAGTACTACTTATAGAAAGATAAGGCCTCCGAACTGTAAAGCTCAGCTCGGAGGCCCGTTTGAAGAACGACAGTTTATTGGCGAGTAACTACACCAATGGTCGTACCGATAACTTCTCCTGACACCACCATTTCCACGCGCCGGTTTTGCTGACGCCCTTTGTCGTTCTCATTCGGAGCGACCGGATTTGCCTTGCCGAAACCGACGGCCGTCAAACTGTTGCCATTGATGCCGGATTGCACAAGATAGTCGCGAACGGCGAATGCACGTTTCTCGGACAGGGTCTGATTAAACTCATCGCTCCCAATATTGTCGGTATACCCTTCAAGCTGCAACCGAAGACCTGGATACGCCAATAAAATGCCCGACAGCTTGGCCAGCGTTTCACGCGTTCCAAGCTTAACGGTCGCCTTCCCGAAATCAAATAACACGTCCGACATGTTGACGATCAACCCACGGGCTGAATCGCGTGTCTCAAGAATTGCATTCAGCTGGGCTAAGAGGCGCTGACGCAGTTCCGCTTTCTCCGTTTCAGACTTTTGAAGAGCAGAATTTGCATCGGTGGCTGCTTGACGGGCCTTTTCAGCATCGGCCTGAGCCGCCGCCTGTTGAGCTACGGCTGCTTGGCGAGCCGCCTCGGCCGCAGCGCGGTCCCGATTTGCCTGGTCGGATGCGGCTTGCGCTTCCGCTTTCGCGCGTTCGGCATCTACCCGGGCTCGGTCTGCATCTGCTTTAGCCTGCAACGCCGAGTTTCGTTCCGAATCGGCTTGCGCTCTACGGCGAGCTTCGGCTTCCGCTTGGGCCCTGGCATCAGCTTCGCGTTGTGCAGCGGCACTACGCTCGTTAGACAAAGCTTCTTCTCTTAGCTTCCGCAGCGTGATGATCCTGGCGTCCTCCGCCATTTGTACCGCTTCACGCGCGTTCGTCTCGATTGCCTTCTTATCGCCCTTCCCCCGGTTATAGTCTTCGGCGTTCTTGAGATCGATCAACGCTTTTTGGAACGTATCGCCGGCATACTGCTTGGAACCGGTAGCTTTTGAGATTTCCACCGCGTTTCGCGCTTCGCGTAACTGCAGGTTGGTTTTAACATCGCCAATAAGAGGCGTGAGGGTGCTTACTCCAACCACTTTCGTATACTGCCCTCGCTGTAAAAGCTCGTACTTTGCATCCACCTGCTCAATGGTGCCCGTTGTGTCCTGGCGAATGAAGTTCTCCATAACAACAACGTCGGACGGCTGCGTTACGGCCCAATAGGGCTCGGCAGTTACGATGATTCCGAACGCCTGAAGCTCGGTAGCGACATCGATCGAACGATGGCTGTCATTGCCGTTCAGTACAATCTCTCCGAGGTTATTGGCGCGTCCCTCCGGCGTGACTGCCCATGCTACGAAAGTCAGATATTCCGGCCCGAAGCTCTGGGGAGCGCTCATTTTGCTGACGTCGATGGTCATCTTGGTTGCGCCCGTATTGCTTTGAACGCGCGCGATACCTTTCGACAAGGGCATCAAATCCGTACCTTTTAAATCGACCTGGGTCGTGCCTGTCCGATGATGAAAGTTGATTGCTTTTGTGGTCCGGGAGACTACCGTGACGCGAAAAATCGGTATGCCATCGCTGGCGTTCATCGCCGCGCGATTTTGGGTAGGATTGGGCTCCTGCGCGCCCATATTTAGACCTAATCCAGCCGAAACGGCCAGTAGTCCGACTGCAATTTTCATGAATGTGTGATCCTCGACATATTGATGAAGCAAGACTAATGCCGTTTCATGTTTCCAACCAGCCTCGATCGGTATCCTGGACCGAAACAGCCCGGTGTTCTGAAACCGGTGCGCGAGCGGGTGTGCTTCACACCGAACACGGCGATGTCCAAACTCCGGTTTTCATGCCGGTCGGCACCCAGGCCACCGTTAAGGGTCTGACTCGCCAGCAGCTCCTGGATCTAAAAATCGGCATCTTACTGGGCAATACGTACCACCTTTTTTTACGGCCCGGCCCCGATCTGAT
>CAXSIG010000247.1:300-7727 GCA_964237255.1 uncultured Bryobacteraceae bacterium | reverse complement strand
GCAGCGGGAACAGTTGCGGATCACGCTCACCAGCATCGGCGACGCGGTGTTTGTCACCGATAAAGAAGGCAAGGTAACGTTTCTGAATCCGGTTGCGGAAGCCATGATCGGGCGCCAGTCGGCGGAAGCTCGGGAACAGCCGCTGGCAAGCGTTCTTGTGCTGAAAGACTCGGTGAACGGCGAATCCGTTGACGAACCGCTTAGCTGCATGCTTGCTACGGGGCAGACGCTGCAAACCAGCAACCACAAAGTGCTGACGTCTCGTCACGGTCACACCATTTCTGTCGAAGAAAGTGCTGCACCGATTCTGGACCAGGGCGGGAAAATTTCCGGCGCGATCTTTGTCCTGCGGGATATTACCGCTCGCCGTCAGGAGCAGGAGCAAGTCAATCAGTCGCAAAAAATGGCGGCCGTGGGAAGGCTGGCTACCGGCGTGGCGGGTGACTTCAACAACCTGCTCACCGTCATCACCGGGTACAGCGAGATGCTGCAGACGTAGATCCCCGCGTCGGACCCATTACGCAAATTCGCTGAGGAAATCTATTCGGCCGCCGAGCGCGCCGCGGGGTTGACTCGCCAACTGCTTGCCTTCTCCGGCAGCCAGAGCGTGCGAACGCGCCTGGTTGATCTCCCGCCTCTGCTGACCGGCATGGAAACCATGTTGCACCGCTTGATGGGGGACAAGATTTCCGTCACGATTCTCCCCGCGGCGGGTCTGGGAAAAATTCGCGCCGACCCGTCCCAGATGGAACAGGTGATCGTCAATCTCGCGATGAACTCCCGCGACGCTATGCCGAATGGCGGACGTTTCGTAATCGAAGCGTTCAACTCCGACATCAAGCCAAATCAAACCGGGACACGCGCGGGAGTGGAGCCGGGCGAATACGTCATGCTGGCCGTGAGCGATTCCGGGACCGGTATGGATTCCGAAACGCGCGACCATGTCTTCGAACCGTTCTTCACTACCAAGAGTCAAGGGCAAGCCAGTGGGCTAGGCCTTTCAATTGTGTACGGCATTGTGCAGCAAGCGAAGGGGCACATCAATCTTTACAGCGAACCGGGCAACGGAACAATTTTCGAGTTGTTGTTCCCCAGGCAAAAAGACGATACCGGACAGATTCTGCGTACCGCCCGGTCGCGGAGTCCGCGAGGCAGTGAGACCATCCTGGTGGCCGACGATGAAGACGGGGTCCGCAAGTTGATCCATGCCGTTCTGGCCGCGCATGGATATACCGTGATCGAGACACGCGACGGTCGAGAGGCGCTCTCCGCATACGAAGCGAATGCCGCCCGCGTGGATATGGTTGTCACCGACGTTGTGATGCCCAACATGACCGGCATCGATTTAGGCGACAAGCTTGCGGCGCTCCGGCCGGGCATCAAGGTGTTGTATGTTTCGGGTTTCCGAGACGCGCCGACCGCACCGGCGGATACCGAACGCGAGCGGCAATTCCTTCACAAGCCGTTTACTCCCGATGCCCTCCTGACGCGCGTTCGCGAGATGTTGGACACGCGCTGAACGTGCGGGGCGTCCTAAATATTGAAGGTTACTTCGCGTTGGCATGGCTGATCGCGCTGTTCATTCGATCTCGCAAAAAAGAAAGCGAATGTAGCGGAAACATACCGTGGTGGGTGTTACTGCTCTGCCTTCTACCATTTCTGCCGTTCCTATCGTTCCCTTTCCTGGCCGACGACTACCCCCACATCCTCCACGCGCGCGCGTTGCACTGGAGCGGTGTGCCGGCACTCTTCACAGTTCCGGCTACCGACCGCTTTTTCCGCCCGGCCGGATATCTGGCATATGCTCTGGATGCGCAATGGGCGGGGTTGTCACCAGTATTGTGGCGGTCGATTGAACTTGCGGTTCATTTAGCCAATACGCTATTGCTTTATGTGTTGTTGCGGGAGTTGCGGCTGCAAGCGATACCCTCCATTGCGGGAGCCCTTCTATTTGCACTGCATGGATCGAGACCGGAAGCCGTAACGTGGGTGTCCGCGCGATTCGATTTGCTGGCCGTATTCTTCGGACTCGGTACGCTGCTGCTTGTCCTTCGTGGACGCGAAGCGGCGGCAAGCGTTTGTTTGCTTGCTGCGGTGCTGAGCAAAGAAAGCGCGTTCGTGGTCCCGCTGCTGGCGGCACTGCTCCTTTGGTATGCAGGACGCCTGAAACTCCGCCCCCTCACGCCGTTGTTTGGAGTCTCATTGTTAGTCTTTCTCTACCGATGGTTGCTTCTCGGTGGAGTGGGAGGGTATCGCAACGCTGCCACCGGTTTGCCCACGGTGTTCGACTTCAAACTGACATCCACGTTGCAAGCTCTATTTCCACGCTTCTGGGCCGCCATGCTGTTTCCGATTAATTGGACCGATCGCCCCGAACTTGTACTTATCGTTTTAATAACGTTGGCCGTGTTCGGTTACGTATGCCTCGCGACCGGTCGAGCCCAGCGGCGTACGGTTATTCTTGGCCTGGTTTTCGCGTACATCTGTGCGATTCCTGTACATCAGTTCCTCTCCATCGGACCGGATTTAGAGAAGTCGCGCGTACTTTACTTCGCCTCGATAGGGTTGGCAATTTTATTTGCCGCAGCCATTTCCTCCCGGCGCATGTTGATCCCAGCCGCCGCAGTGCTCTTGTTTCAGTGCGCAGCGCTGGAGCACAACCTCCAAATCTGGAAGCGAGTGGGATACCGGGCGCAAGCGGCTTGCTTGCCAACCGCGCGCGATCTTCCCAACGTGGTCGACGGCGTATATTTTCTTCACACCGGATACCCCGAGTGTCTACAGTTTAAGTAAATGCCGGAATTGCCCGAAGTTGAAACGGTGGTGCGGAGCATCGCTCCGTATGTAACCGGTCAACGCATCGATGCCGTCGAGATCCGTCTTCCGAGAATTTATAAAGGCGAACTTCCACTTGGCCAGACGGTTGCGCGGGTCACGCGCCACGGGAAGTTCATCGTCCTGGAACTGTCGCCCGGCGGTTTCCTCATTATTCATCTGGGCATGACCGGCAAGCTCAGATGGAACACCGCCCCGGAAAAACATACGCACGTAATATTCGTAATGAGCGGCGGAGAATTGAGCTTTACCGACGCACGTACGTTCGGCCGCGTCGAGGTCTCCGACACGCTCCCCGAACGCGTCGCGCGACTCGGCCCCGATGCGTTGGATGTCGCAGCCGACGACTTCTTCCATCGCTTAAGCGCGCGTAAAGGACGAATCAAATCGCGCCTCCTGAACCAACTGTTCGTCCGCGGTCTAGGAAATATTTACGCCGACGAAGCGCTATTCCGATCGGGGATTCATCCGATGGCTGGTCACATCTCGCGCAAGCGCGCCACTCTGCTTCATCGAGCGATACAAGAAGTATTAGCGGAAGCCGTCGCGGCACGCGGCAGCAGTATCTCAGATTACGTGGACGCTGAAAACCAGCGCGGCTCATTTCAACATCAGCACCGCGTTTATGGCCGAACCGGCGAGCCCTGCATCACGTGCGGCACCCCGATTCGACGGGTGGTGATTACACAACGATCCAGCCACTACTGTCCGAAGTGCCAGCGACGATAACTTATTTGAACCGCTTCTTATATAAGAAATCGATGCCGAAGGCGGAGTTCTCTTCGCGCAAAATTACTGCCGACCATTGCTTGCTGAAAGCCCACTCCACCCGCACCAATTGCGAGGACGTCGAGTTGGTGTTCACAACGTAATCAAACACAATGTTTGGGGTAATCTGTTGCTCGATAGAAAGTCGAGCGCCAGTGCCACCCGAAGTAGACCCGCTTCCACCGCCGCCCAATCCCGGCAATAACGGGTCGATTTTCAATTTGCTTACTCCGAAGAATCGCTGCAAACGCCCCGCGACAGGATTCGCAATCGCCTGCCCCACAATCGCGGAAGCGCCTAATTGTTGCCAACTCTGCTGCGTATTACTTTGCCGCGCGGCCAGTGTCGGATCGTTCGGGGTCTTACCGGTAGCAAGCAGCCCGACAATATCGGAGAACTGCAACGGCGGGTCGCTGCGGTAGGAAGCATTGAGCTTCGTGATTGGCCCCGAAACCGTTAGCGTAACCTCCACACCGCGCGCCTTGGTTTTCCAGCCGGTGTTCAAAACAGGCACGATCTTCACCGGATTAAAGAAATTGATGGTGCCCTGATTGATGGTGTATTTGTTCCCGAAGAACGTCAGGTTGCCTTGAGTAATCAGAACCCTACCGAGCAGAGCGGGATGCGATACGCTGCCGCGAAGGCGCAGATTCGCCTCCGTTTCCAGGTCCTGCGCCAGCCCGGTTTGAAACGTAATATCCGGAGACGTCTGAATCCGAACGTCGAATTGTACGCCGGCTAAAATACCTGTCGGCGTACTTTCGGTAGCGGCGGGAGGCCCGGCTGAAAGTATCGAACCGAGATCACTCTTTGGGTTGTAGGCGATCTTTTGAATGGTAACGTCGCCGGCAAGGACGCTGCGTTCGGAAGTGCCAGTCAATGTCAATGCCGCGTCGCTCACGGAGCTGACGCCTTCCGGATAACGAACCCGTATTCCGTTCGCATTCGCTTCCAAGCGGAAGGCAAGAGAGGGTCCAGCAAACGCGGCGAATCCCGACAACTTCAACGTGCCGCCGCCCGTCTGTGCCGTCAAGGTATCGATAGAGGCACGCGAACCGTCGAAAACGATGCGGCCATTGCCGTTTGAAATCCCGTTGGGGATGCCGGCATACGCGAGGTTGACGCTTTTTAGATCGGCGCGACCGGTAAGTTCCGGTTGGGTGAACGTACCGCGAACGTTCGCGTTAAGCGTAATCGTCCCGGAACTAGTCAAATCTTTGTCAAACACCTGAGCGAGTGCAATGTCGGCGGTTCCGTTCGCCCTCAGGTTTAACGGCTGCAGTTTGTCCGCAAGACGCACATCCCCCAGGATTGAGAAGTTGGTGTTCTTGGCGGTGAACTTTGCGCTCTCAATGTGGACCACCTGATTCGTCATCGAAACCCGTACCGGTTCCAGGTTTCGAATCGTCACATCTCCCAGTTGCGCGGTGGCGGGAGGAAGCGGGTCCGGTCGAATCGCAACCGTTGGGATTTCCAAGTGCGCGGTCATCAGCAACGGCTTTGCGGCGGGACCGCTGACATCCACCTTGCCTTCCAGGATCCCGGCAAATTGCATTGTTTGTCCGGGCTTGGGAGCCATAAACAAACGGCGGAGTACGCCCAAATCGGCTTTTGCAAATGTCACCGCCGCTTGCGTTGGGTAATCTCCGGTAAGTTGTACTGTGCCGTCACCGCGAATGGTGGACTGCGCGAGATTACTCTCCAAATGTGCCTTAACGGTTTGGCCCTGTGTGGATGCCGTCAGGGCCGCATCTCCCAACGCGCGGCCATCGAGTGAGATGCCTGTCGCATTCACGTTCGCGTTGATCGCGCCTAAATCCATCTTTGTCGAGGTGGTATTCTTCGGCCCCTTCACTTGGCTGAAAGCGACATCGCCCTGGGCCTTTAGCTCCAAGGTTGCATTCACACCTGGCTGCTGCTTTTTGACGGTGACGAACTGGTTCAGCATCATGCGATTGCTTGCGACATCGAACTGGAGCTTGCCCAAAAGTAAATCCGACGCCGCGTGCGTATAGGTGGCTTTTAAATCGATCTGCTTCGGCCCTGCGCGCAATTGAAACGTGCCGTTCTCTGTATTGCCATTACCGTAATTCAATTTGCCTGTGAGGCGATCGAATGGCTCGTCATAAATCGAGCCATTAGCCACGGTAAGATCGGCCGCCGCTTGCGGATTGCCGACTGTCCCTGTAATCTTCGCGCTCGAGTTTAGTACGCCTGTGACCGGAAGACCTTTCTTTCCGGCAAGAGTCAGCAGATCTGGGATGCCGGCATTTTCCACCGCAATCGATGCGCTAAGCGGTTCGAAGTTTTCCGCCTTCCAATTCTTCAAGCCAACCGAACCGGAAAACGTAGCTCGCAACATTTTATACGCAAGAGACCCGCGCGAGACAGTTGCCCCGGTGCTCTGAGCGGCAAGGTCGGCATCCAGCATCTCTACTGTTTCCTGCTGATAGATGAAGTTGCGGCCAACCACCCGACCCGCGATTTGCGGGCTCGCCAGCTTGCCTGTCACCGTGCCATCGAAGACAACGCTACCTGAAGCCGTGCCCGAACTGAGGACGACCGGTAGAGGCGCCTTGGTCCCACTCGATGCTAACGCGGGAAGTAAGTCGTCGAGGTTGCGGCTTTCGAGACGCACTTTAAGCGTTTGGCCCAACGTACCGGAAACGTCAAGCCGCGTGTTCGGAAGCGTCACGAAACTCGGCGCGAGCGCTAGTGTATCGGTAGCGCCAGAGTACTTGGCATCCACCACTCCATTCACCGGCATAGCGCCACTAACGGGAACGATGCCCAGCCGCGCCGAAGCACTCAAGTGTTGATTCCGCGTATCGCTGAGCCGGCCGTGTAATTCCAACGGCCCACTAACCGCGCCATCGTAAGGAATCTTCTCAGCCGTTGCGAGAGCGGCGAGCGTTCGGATGTCGAAATGTTCCAGCCTGCCTTCTGCTTCGAACTCGTCAAACCCTTTCAACAAGGCATTCCCGGTCAGCGTGCCTCCAAGAGCCGCGACACGGAGACTGTCAACCTTTAGTTGTTTCGGGTCCGCTTCCAGGTCTCCATCCAGTCGTACGTTGCGAAGGTTGAGACCTGGTTGTGCGAACGCGACATCGCGTCCATGAACCTTGCCGCTTACCCGATAATCCGCTGCGCTTGCGTATCGCACATCGCCAGCCAACTCTACAGTTCCGGATTGCCGCGTTTTTAATTTCAGGATGCTTCCTACTTCCCGGATTGAAACCTTCCCGTTGTATTTCGCCGTTACCACTGGATTGCCGAAGTTGTCCATGTCGCCGGAAAGCTCCACATGGGAATCCGCGGTGTCCAGCTTCGCGCTAGAGATGCGAAGCCGGTTCTTCTCAATGGCGAGCGCCAGGTCGACGTTGACCGGCACATTGGCATACGCGCCGAAGCGAACCTCAAGAGGCGATAATTTCACCGTGCCCTTGTAATCCGGTCCAGCAGCTTCGTATCCAAGGTTTACTTGTAAATTCTTACCGGCGCGGCATGTAATTCCACATCTCCACGATTGAGTGCGAACTCTCCCACCTTCAGGTCGAGCACGGTATCTATCGAGCTTTTATCGCTCTTTGCGCGTGGCGTCTTCGGATTCGGAACGTTGGTCGACCCATCGGCGGCCACAAGCAGGTACGCCTTGGGCTCATCGGCGCGCAGAGAGGCGATATCAAAATCGCGCTTCGCCAGGGAAATGATCTTCAGCCCGACCACCAAAGTTTTTACGCGCAATAGAGGAGGGCCGCTTCGGGGCTCCATACCATGGACCACGACATCGTCCAATTCGCCGGTAAGCGTTTTCCAATCGAACT
>CAXSIG010000247.1:0-290 GCA_964237255.1 uncultured Bryobacteraceae bacterium | reverse complement strand
AACTTCCCGATCTCCACCTGCCCGCCGGTCGCGTTTTCCAACTCCGCTACGATCCGCTCCCGAAACTTTTCACGCAGCCACTTGCTTTGCGCGACATAGTACCCGCCAATTCCAATCATCAGCAGAAGCGCGCCAAGCGCTACCAACACGCCAAGCGCAATTTTCAGCTTTCGACTCACTGCGGCGCTCCCGGGCTGTCCTCGAACGCTTCTTTATGAAATTCGATGTGCGCCCGCGTCTCGGCATCCTTCAACCACGCATCCATCTGCTTGTCGGCGCGATCCGCTGAG
>CAXSIG010000246.1:0-7736 GCA_964237255.1 uncultured Bryobacteraceae bacterium | reverse complement strand
CACAAGTTCCCGCTCGGACATCAGCGACGTTTGCGTGACGCCCGCGCTTGCCCCCACAGCGGCTCGTAGTTTCAGCATCTGGGCGGAGAAGCTAAGTTCCTCCTCGCCGGTCAAGTGCTGAGGTGTCATCTGTTCTTGAGCTGTGGCTTCTTCGGTGACGATTCCCAGATCCCGGTAGAAGTCGTTAAGCGCTTCAGCAAGACTGCCTGCGTGATTCCGCTTCCATCCACTCTTCTGATTTTGCCGAGCGAACCAACAGAGCATAGCGATCGCCGCGACTGCCGCGCCGTATAAGGAGATCATGTGTGCCGTCATGATCATCTTTCGGCGGTGAAGCGCCAAGACTTTAGCCCCAGCGCGAAATTCTTTTTACGGCAACTGCCGAGCGAATGGAAGTAAGGCTCGAATGCCGTGGAGCAGGATGTAGGCGTCGAGCGCAAGCGAAATGTGCTTCGTGTAATACAGGTCATACTCCAACTTCCGCACAGAATCGGTTTGGCAATTTTCGGTTTGTGAGTGGATCTGGCTCCAACCTGTCATGCCGGGTTTGATGGAGTGTCGCTGACCGTAAAAGGCGAAATAGCGGCCCATTTCATCCGCAAATTCAGGTCTTTCCGGTTGCGGACCTACCAATGTGATTTCGCCTCTCAAAAGATTGAATAAGCGTGGCCAGTTCACCAGATGGAGCGCGTGTAAGACCTTGCCCACGGGAGCGAGCACTTGCTTCAAGGTTTCGGCGGTCCGGTTGACGTAATGGCACCGGAAGCGATGAAGCGAAAACGGGATTCCATGCATACCGACGCGAAAGTCGGTTTCAAGAACCGGGCCGCGAGAAGTCAACTTAACTGCCAGGGCAGCGGCGATAAGTACCGGCGACGTAATTAAAATCGCGGCGAGCGCCAAGAGATTCGTGTAAACGGATTGCAGCGCCATGCTGCCGGGCCGGGAAGGAAGCTCGTTAAAAAAAATGATCTGGTTCGGGCGCAATTGCCGCGAGCAGACACGTCCGCAGATGTTCTCGTAAGCCGCCGAGTCTTCTTCGACCGAAACGCCATTACGCGAAATTCTGAGGAGCGAAGCCATCGGCAACTCGAAATCGCGACGTGCGCCGACCAACACGACGCGCGGCTTGGTTAGCCGGTCCGCAACCACTTCGACGTCGTGAAGCGGCCCGAGGTGTGGAAGCAATAAATCGATCGGATCCGATTCGTCGCTCAAATAGCCAGCGACACGCAAACCTAATTCAGGATGAGCCGCAACACGCTCAGCAATCTCCTGAGTAACCTCATTGAAGCCGACAAAGAGGAGATCCTGAATTCCCATCTTGCTTAGGACAACGTGGCTGTACGCAATACGGAGAGCATAGATAGAAACGAACGAGACTGCTCCACCCCCCAACATCACGGCTCGCGGAAGGGTCAAGCCGGATGGCAGATAGGCGAGAAGGCCCTGCGCAATTAACGCCAAACCAAAGACGCTCGACAGCTTCAGGGCAAGGGCCACCCGCGATTCCACGCGAGGCTTGGCGTACAGGTTGGTAACGAATAAGCCAACTACAACGCTAAGCGCCGTAATCGCGATCCTGGTCCACCCATTTTCGTCGTTGAGGTACGCGATATACGGACCTTGGACGAACAAAGCACCGCCAGCGAGAAAACCTACAAAACTGAGGACGTATTCGGAAAGTATAAGAGCTAAGGTTCGCGATGGGAGGATAACACTTAAGATTTTCATCCTGGCGCGCGATTAACCGCGCGATTCCGATTCAAGAAATCGTGAATCGACAAGAGTTTCCGCCGTATTACGGACGTCCAAGGCAACAGGCGCCCGTTCCCGAAGGTGCCGAAGCTTGGAAAGCAAACCGGTATGAATCACATCGACAAACGGTCCGACAATGGTCGAAAGGCTGGACGACTGTAGCTCGCGGCTAAACTCTACGTACCCATAGGAATCAAGCGGCACGCGTAGAGTCCAGAGCTTGTCATGACTAACCCCGCTCTCCTCGCCCTCATAACCCAAACCGTTTGCAGTCATTCGTAAACATCGAAACCCAAACTTGTGAGCGGCCCCGGACAAAGCTTTCCAACATTCCTCCACGGAGGACGCTTTCTCCAAATCTTTTTCCAGATTATGCAAATCCAGTTGACCCTTGAGCGTTCGTTGAAAATTGCCGCTGAACAGCACCCGGCCGGCAACGCTGAACTCCGCATAGCCAAGGTACTGGATTCCAACCCATGCGACGGCGAAAAACGCGAGAATGATCGCCGAGGAAACGCGGTCGTTGTGCGACAAGCTTTGCAGGAGAGAAAACAAAGCTACCAAGCTGCAGATCGCATAAAGGACCAACACCGCCCGACGTGGAGTAAGGCCGCGATCCAACAATCGATGGTGGATGTGTCCGCGATCCGCGGAGAAGATTGGTTGACGCCGAATTGTGCGACGGGCGATGGCCAGAGCCACATCGATCAAGGGAATGGAAACCGCCATCATCGGAGCCGTCATACCCAGCAAAGTGGCGGATTTTTGGCCCCAGATTACGCCGTAACACCCAAGTAGAAACCCGATAAGCAAACTTCCGGAGTCTCCTAGAAATATGGTGGCCGGGTTGAAGTTGTAGCAGAGAAATCCAAGCAGGCAACCGGCTAAGGGAAACGTAGCCATGGCAAGCGGTGCATTGCCATGAAGCAAAGCGGCAATAAAAATGGTCAGGGTTGCGAATAGCCCTACACCTGCGGCCAATCCATCCATACCATCCACTAGATTGAATGCGTTGGTACAGGTGAGGAGCCACAAAACAGTAACCGGCAAGCTCCAGAAATGCGTCGAGAAACCCACCACATCCACTACACGAACACCCGAGAAATAGGCTATCACCGCTCCCGCTAGTTGCCCGAGAAGTTTCTGCCATGGCTTTAAACCGACAAGATCGTCAATAATTCCGACCGCAAAAATCACGCCTACCGCCGGTAAAAGGTCTAAAACCAACGATAATTCTTCATGAAAGGAGATCTTGGTAATCAGCGGTACGACGAAAAAGCAAGCCACGTAAGCCGCCGCAATTGCGATTCCGCCGACGCGCGGAATGGGATGTTTGTGGAGTTTTCTGGTCTTGTCAGGCTTATCGACGACGCCGTACGATCGAAACACATCGCGAAAGATCGGCGTGAGGATCACTGATATTGCAAATGACACGAACCCGAGCCAAAGTAAGGTGTTCATTGGGCTAACCAGAATGCTCTGGAGACTCTCTCAGTATACGGGAGCTACCGAAAATCTCGCCATCGAAATTTGCTTTCAAAACCATGAAAAGACTAGTACTAACGCTAACTTAAGTATCGGCCGAACATTAAAAAAACATTAGCCTTAGGTTGGTACTATTGCAACGTGGCAGCCCCGGGCAGTTTGGATTACTTGCAAATAGACGACGATCTCTCAGACGATGAGAAGCTTGTCCGTCAAACCGCCCGAAGGTTTATTAAGGAGCGCGTCACACCGCTGATTCGAGAATGCTATCGAGAGGGGCGGTTCCCCAAGGAAATCATTCCAGAGTTGGGCGAACTCGGCTTTCTGGGCGCGAACTTAGAGGGTTACGGCTGCGCGGGCATGACCAACGTGGAGTACGGGCTGTTGATGCAGGAAATCGAGCGCTGCGATTCCGGAATTCGCAGCTTTGTTTCCGTTCAGGGCGCGCTAGTCATGTTTCCTATCTGGAAGTTCGGGTCGGAGGAACAGAAACAGCGATGGCTTCCCGAGCTTCAGGCCGGACGAGCCGTCGGATGCTTCGGGCTAACAGAGCCCGACTTTGGTTCAAATCCCGGAGGAATGCGAACGGTCGCCAAACGGGATGGCCCGGATTGGATCCTGAACGGCGAAAAAACGTGGATTACGAACGGTTCGGTTGCGGATCTCTCGGTGGTTTGGGCCAAAACCGATGAGGGCGTGCGCGGTTTTTTAATAGAACGAGGCACGCCAGGTTATTCCACGTCAGACATCCACGGCAAGATGTCGATGCGGGCTTCCGTTACATCCAGCCTTGCGTTCTCCGATTGCCGCGTGCCGGAATCCAACCGCCTCCCTGACGCGGCCGGGCTGAAAGGCGCCCTCTCCTGTCTCTCCCAGGCGCGCTACGGAATCGGATGGGGCGTGATCGGCGCCGCCCAGGATTGTTTTGAGACGGCGCGCGATTACACCGTCCTCCGGAAACAGTTTCGCGAGCAGCCGCTCGCTTCCCATCAACTGGTTCAATTGAAACTTGCGGATATGATCACGGAGATTGCAAAAGCTCAGCTTTTGGCGTTACATTGCGGCCGTTTGAAAGACAGGGGCAAGCTGGAACCGGCGCATGTTTCCATGCTGAAACGCAACAATACCGCAATTGCGCTGGACGCCGCACGGAACGCGCGCGACCTGCTGGGAGCGAACGGCGTCACGGATGAGTATCCTATTATGCGGCACCTATGCAATCTGGAAACGGTGAAAACCTATGAAGGGACAGACCACATCCATGCCCTCGTCATTGGAGAGCGCGTCACCGGAATCCCAGCTTATAACTGAGCGGCCATCGGTAGCCCTTTTCGCGCTCACCATTTTCCTGAGCGCATTTTTGCTGTTCGAGGTTCAGCCGCTTATTGCGAAACAGATTCTGCCGTGGTTCGGAGGATCGGCGGCGGTCTGGACCACTTGCATGCTGTTTTTCCAGATTGCGCTGCTGTTGGGCTATGCCTACGCCCACGCGTCTCGGCGGTTTCCTCCGAAGCGGCAAGCTGCGATTCATATCGCTTTACTAGCCGTGAGTATTCTGGCTCTGCCGATCATTCCATCCGCATGGTGGAAGCCCGCCGGGTCGGACGATCCGTTGTTCCGAATCCTGGGCCTGCTTGCCGCCACCATTGGTCTTCCGTATCTTCTACTCTCGTCCACCAGCCCCCTGCTGCAATCGTGGCTCTCGCGGACTTACACGGGCGCGGTGCCTTATCGCTTGTTCGCGTTGTCGAATCTGGGTTCGATGCTGGCTCTGCTGAGTTATCCGGTTTTGATCGAGCCGCGATTGACGAACGGTCAACAAGCGTGGAGTTGGTCATTTGCATATGTCGCTTTCGCGGCATTTTGCGCTTGGACCGCGTTCCGGTCCCGTACCGCGCCAGTTCTGACCGGAGTTCAGGACCTGGATGCCGCGCCAGCGCCTGGCTGGAAGGACTCATTGCTTTGGCTGGCGCTGGCTGGCTCCGCTTCGGCGTTGTTGCTATCCGTTACCAACCATCTCTCACAGAACGTAGCTTCCATCCCGTTCCTGTGGATCCTGCCGCTTGCCCTATACCTGCTGACATTTATCTTGTGCTTCGAAGGATCGTTCTGGTACCGGCGTGTTGTGTTTCTTCCGCTTTTTGCCATCGCGCTGACAGTGATTGCGCTGGACCTAAGCAACAAACTTCGCGAGTTTGCGTTTCGTGAGCAGATTGCCCTGTTCGCCGGCGCCCTGTTCATTTGTTGCATGACTTGCCATGGAGAACTTGCGCGCATCAAGCCGGCCGCCCGATATCTCACCGGCTTCTATCTAATGACTTCGGTCGGCGGAGCGATGGGCGGGCTGTTCGTGGCGTTCGTCGCGCCTCGGGCGTTTAACGCTCAGTACGAATTCCCGATCTCGCTGGTTTGCTGCGCGATCGCGGTCTTGCTCGTTTACTATCGCGAGCAACCGGCTGGAATTGCACTGAAATCGCCGCGACAAATTATTTGGTTGTTCAGCTTTGCGGCAACCGTTTGGCTCGCCATGTTTCTGTTTTTCCAGACGAGAATCATCGTGCGCGGGGCAGTGGTGTTGGTCCGCAATTTCTACGGATCGCTGCGAGTCAATGACCAACCTGAGACCGCCGAAACGGACGCGATCCGGGAATTGACACATGGCACGATCAACCACGGCGAGCAGTTTATCGACAACATTCGCCGCCACGAACCAACCACCTACTACGGTCCACGGTCCGGTATCGGCCTGTTACTGCGTGACCTAACGATTCAGGGCTCGCTCAAGGTAGGGGTAGTCGGTTTAGGCACAGGCACGATTGCCGCGTATGGTCGGCCGGGCGACATTTACCGCTACTACGAGATCAATCCGCTGGTCATTCAGATTGCGCACAACCAATTTCATTACCTGGAGGATTCGCAGGCGAAAGTCGAAACGGTTCTTGGCGACGCACGCCTTTCGATGGAGCGGGAACCCGTCCAGAGCTACGACGTTTTGGCGGTAGACGCGTTTTCGAGCGATTCCATCCCCGTTCACCTGCTAACGCGCGAAGCATTCCAAATCTACTTCCATCAGCTCAAGCCCGATGGCGTGCTTGCCGTTCACATTTCGAACCGTTATCTGGAACTAGGGCCGGTGGTGGAACAGGAAGGCCGCGCGCTTGGGAAGCACGTCATGCAGATCGATAACGAATCCGACGATCAGGGCGACATCTCCGCGTCATCCTGGGTACTGCTGACGGCTCGGGACGGTTATCTGGATCGACCGAGTCTGAAGAGCTTCTCCGTCCAGATTCCGAAACGCCCGGACCTTCGAATCTGGACCGACGATTACAGCAACCTGTGGCAGATCGTTAAGTAGCGCATGGTTACGTGCGTATGGTCAGGTAATCATCCGCTCGTATTCCGCATTGAATTCGCAGCCCAGGATGGCGATAGCGGAGAGCACGTACATCCATACCAGGAGTGCCATGCCGGTTCCGATGCTCCCGTAGAGTACGTTGTAGTTCGTAATGTTTTTGATGTACCACTGAAAACCGGAGGTAGCGCCGAGCCAGAGAACGGTGGCCAGGATGGCACCCGGCCACACGCGCGACCAGCGCTGCCGGCGATACGGACCGAAGTAGTAAAGCATCGCCGTCAGGGCGACTGTAGCGCCAAGAGCGACAACATACACGGCCATCCGGCTGAAAAATTTCCAGAGCCCCGCTACGGGGTTGAGAATCGGGTCGACCGCCAAAATATTCAAGACCAAACGCTCGGCCGAGCTCCCAAATAGAATCAACGCCGACGCACCCAGCAACGGTATCGCGGCAAGGAATACCAGCCCGATCGCCACACCGGTCTCGTGAAAAAAAGAACGGCTGCGTGGCGTTCGGTAAGCCGCGTGAAACCCTTCCATTAAGCTCTTGATCACGCTGGATGCCGCCCACAGGGACAAAACCGCCGCTATGATGAGGAGCGACAACGGACGTTGGCCCCGTACGCTAAATTGTTTGACAACGATTTCTTCACTGCCCGGTGGAACAATCTGTTGAAGAAACTGCGTCATAGTGCGTGCCACGAAATCCGCGCGCGTTTGCACCAAGACGGTGGCTGCGGATGTGAGGATAGGGAAAAACGAAAGCAGGGAAGAGTAGGCTGCTCCCTTGGCGATGGCGAAACAGCCATCGTCCAGCGAAGAAAGGAGCGTACGTTTCAGTAAGAAAGGCAGGTGCCGGACGACTGCTATCACCCGTCCTGCTTTAAGACAGCGCTGGACTACGACGACTCTTCAGAAACTGCAAAATCGCAGGCGCGATGGAGATCACGACAATCAGGATCACCACGATATCGAAATACTTCTGTACCAAGGGGACTTGGCCCAAGCCATACCCCAAGAGCGTCATGAACGTGATCCAACCAATTCCGCCGAATACGCTAAACACGATAAATCGCGAGTAGGGCATCTCCGCAACGCCCGCGACAAACGGCGCGAACGTCCGAACGATAGGGAT
>CAXSIG010000245.1:2661-7738 GCA_964237255.1 uncultured Bryobacteraceae bacterium | reverse complement strand
CAATTACCGATCGAAGCGCAATCGGTCGCGACCAGCGCACAGCAGACCGGCTCGCACGCGACATGACGAAGCTCAAGGCGGACCAGCGCGGCTACGACCAGGAAATTCGTAAAACTGAAAACGCCGAAGTGCTGGAACGAAGTGTTTTCCTGAATCAGCTCCTGCTTCGCAAGGGCATCAGTTGGACCCGCATTTTTGCCGACCTGGAAAAAACGCTGCCCTCTAACGTGCGCATCACGCAGATCCGTCCGCAGGTGAATTCAGAAAGTCAGATTTATCTTGAGATGACCGTTGCCGCCGATTCCCCCGAACCCATGGTGCTGTTCGTTTCGAAGCTGGAGCAGTCCGATGTCTTCAGTTCGGCGAACGTCACCACTTATCAAGCTCCCTCCCAAACAGATCCTTTCTACCGTTATCGTTTGAGCGTGAATTATGCCCAGAAACTTTGACGTAACCGAGCGGTTGCGCTCCGTTACCTGGACCGCGACGGAAACCCAGCTTCGGTTTGGAGTGGTTCTGTTAGCGGTCGCCAACTTAGTTGGGGCGGGTTTCGCTTTTCATTGGTGGGGAGATTCGCCCGCGACGGCCGAGTCTCGCATTGACGATCTTCAGCGTTCGCTTAGCATCCAGCGATCGCAGGTAGTTCGCACCAGGGCGCTTGCGGCGAAGGTAGATTCCGCGCGCGATCAAGGTGGTACGTTTCTAGCCAACTACATGACACCCCGCAGAGTCACCTATTCCACGGTACTCGGCGAGTTGAACGAAATGGCCGGATCGGCCGGTATCCGTCCGCGTGAAACCGGTTTGTCCCGAGATCAAATTGAAGGGAGCGGATCGTTGAGTATGTTGACCATCACCGCGGGCTATGAGGCCACTTACCCGAACCTGCTGAAGTTCATTCATTTTCTGGACCAGTCGAAGCGCTTTATTATTATCGAGAGCGTGCAGGCGGCCCCACAATCCAACTCCCAAAACTTACTGGTCACAATCAAGCTCAACACTTTCGTGCGCGACGACGTGGAGCTCACACAATGAAAGTCGTCCTGAAGAAAAAGGATGAAAAGTATAAGTTGTATGGTCTTGCTGCTCTAGGAGTCGTAGCCTCTTATCTGGGGTACTCCAATTTAGGGGGAGGCGGCGAAACAAAGGCAACTCCGTCCCAATTGCAAGCCGCCGCGCCGGTCGCCGGTAGCCCTGCCGAAACTTCTGCCATTCAACGTCGCGGCATTACCGCGAGGGCCGGTGCGGAATTTCGTCCAAGCATGAAGAAGCGTCCGGAAGACCGGGTGGATCCGAATAAGATCGACCCCACGTTGCGTCTCGACCTTCTCGCCAAGGTTCAGTCTGTCTCGCTCGAAGGGGGAGCGCGGAACTTGTTTCAATTCGGAGCCGCGGCTCCACCGCCATCCACACCTCTTGCGCCGATCCCGAAAGTCGGGAAGGTGGTGGTAAATGGCCCTCCTCCTCCGCCGGCGGTCATACCGCCGCCTGGTCCACCCCCTGCGCCATCGGCCCCGCCAATCCCGTTGAAGTATTACGGATTTACGAACACCAAAGGGGAACCGCGCAAGAAAGCTTTTTTCCTGGATGGCGAAGAAATCATCGTGGCTTGGGAGGGCGAAACCGTGAAAAGCCGGTACCGCATTGTCCATATCGGCGTGAACTCCATCGAGATGGAAGATACGCAATTCAAGAGCAAGCAGACCTTGCCACTTGAGCCGGAGCCGGTCGCATGAATAACACCTCCAGGCACAACCGGCAATCGGGATTCGCGTTGTTGTTTGTTTTCGCAATGGCGGCGATTATCGGCATCACGTACTACGTAATGATCCCAGCGATCGGGTTCGAAGCGCAGCGCGATAAAGAAGAACTGCTTATCACCCGCGGTGAGCAGTACGAACGAGCCATTCAACTCTACGTGCGCAAGAATAAGCGGTATCCGGGCAAGATGGAAGATCTGGACAACAGCAACGGTCTTCGATACCTGCGCCATCATTACGCCGACCCATTTACCGGCAAAGACGAGTGGCGCTTGATCCATGCTGGCCCGGGCGGCGTGTTGGTGGATTCTCTGGTGAAGAAAGACGATAAAGATAAGAAGGCGCCCATTCAGAGCTCGATCACGGAGCTTGCCGGCTTGGCGGGATTACCCGCGCCGGATACCACCAGCAATCTGGCGCTTCGAAAACGCCCGAGCGATCAACAACAGCCTGGTGCGGGACTGAACGGATTTCCGGGTCCGCAACCTGGCGCACCGATTCCTCCGGATCCAACAAGTCCGCCGCAATCCAATGGCGCCTTGGCAGGTGTGACCAATCCTGGAAATCCGTTAGGAACGGGTTTGCCCCAACCTGGCGTTGCCGGTCCGGGAACACTTCCGGTGCCGAACCCGGCAGGCTCGGCGGTGAATTCGCAATCGGGCGGAATCTCGGCTGGTCCGGCTATGGGATCCAGCTATTCACCCGCGCCAATACCCGGCGTGGTAAACAGCCAGATACAGGCGGTGGCCGCCAACATGGCCCAGGGTGGTTTGCAAAGTGCTGCCACGCCAAACGGACAAGGCGCAAACCAGGCGGCGGACCTGATTCGAGGATTGCTCACCACACCACGCGCAGGGGGCTTAGCGGGCGTCCAATCTGCGGCGACGACGGCAACTCAGACGATTGGCGGCGGAATCGCGGGAGTGGCTAGCACCGTCAAGACCGGCACCGGCATTAAGATCTACAACGATCAGGACGAGTACAAGAAGTGGGAATTCGTTTACGATCCGAACAAGGAGTTACAAAAAGCGGGCGGTTTTGGGGCCGCGCCCGCAGCGCCCGGCACACCGATCGGTCAACCGGTTGGGACTGCTCCCGGTACTCCCGTGGGCTCTCCGACAACAATCGGTCCAAAATAACCGACCGATCAACTACTGACCACTGTTTTTGAAAATGTATTCCTTTTCGAATTCCGCAAACAAGCTGCTCCCCGCAAGCAGGCTGACGCCAATTCGGCCAGCGCCCAGTCGGGGCAACTCGACCGGAACACTGCACATAAATCCGCAATTCTCATTCTTGTAGCCGTTGTACACCGCGTTCACATCGGGACGCGGCAGACCGCTGCGCGCTACGCCGATTTCGTGGCCGTTCAGCGAGATCTTGATCGTGGTTACGTCCTCCTTCCAGAGCGCCCAACCTCGTATCATCAGCCCGGAATGGGCAAGCTTCAGTTCATCGATCATGAGTATGGCGTCGCTGTTAGTTGTGTGGCTGGGCACTGTATCCACGGCAACTGCAAGGCGCTCTTCCCGAAGCAGACACGTACCCCCAAAAGGCCGTGACTCGATTGCGGATAGGTCATGGTATGCAAAGGTTCCCTCGACGAAGTAATGGCAGACCACGGCGCGCCGTGAACGTTGAATGTCGCGTCGGCGCGATCCACCGTGTATCAGGTTGGCGTGCCAAATCAATACATCGCCCTTTTTTGCGTGGAAGTAGACCGGATCGATGTGATTCTCTACCACCAGCTCATTAATTCTCGGCTCGTATCTTTCAAAGTAGGGCGCATACCCCCGCTCGCGGAAATCCTGTTCCGAAATACCCACATCATCGGAGAACAGGTACGGAAGCCGATGACTGCCGGGGTAATACACGAGTGGGCCGCTATCGGGGTGAATGTCTTCAAACGCTACCCAGGCCGCGGTTAAATAGCCCAACGGATAGGTGGTCATATGGATGGAATCGGAATGCGCACCTTGTTGCGAGCCTTTGTGACCGGCAATCGTCTGGAACGGCTTTGGTTCCCGGTCCATCAACAGGCGCATCCAGTGAAGCATGCCCTCGTGTCTTAGGATTTCGCAGAACGAATCGATTTTTAGATGAGGATCGAGACACCGACCCGGAAAAGTATCGTTGTCCGCAATCGGTTCCTGTGGAACTTCAATCTTTCCCGAAGCTAGCGCCGCCTCATAAACCGCCCATACGCGGTCCAACGTTTCGGGATTTATTAGACCCGGAAGAATGATGTAGCCGTGCTCCACCCAATAGCGGCACTGATCTGCCTCGTAAGCTGTTAAGCGGCCGTTGCTCACCTTCTCTTCGATACGTTCGAGAGCATCCGGGAGATCGAGCCAGGGATACGGACCCGAATACGGAAACCTCCGGGCACGAAGAGACGGCAGAGCCGATATCTCGACAGGGTTATCGGCAAATGTGTCGGCTTGGACGTTCATTTGGTCCCATAATAACGCTCCGGCATCCCGGAAACTTACCGCGTGACCAGATCGAGCGCGGCTTGCATTTCCGCTCGCGCGTGAGCGTCCCCAGTAGTGACGGTCGCCGCAACGCCTCGTGTATACCAGTCCCGCGCTTCCTCCGGGCGGCCAAGTTGCTCCAGAGTTTGACCACCGTGGAAAAACGCGGAAGAGTAGGTGGGGCTTATCTCCGTTACGCGTTGAAATTCCTCTACCGCAGCGGCCAGATCGCCCGCATTTTTCAACTCCGTCGCAAGGCCGTAGCGCGCAAAGGTGTTCTTAGGATCTTGCTCGATCATGCCGCGGAGAACTTCCGAACGATTCATGCCCTTGTGATACCATACCCCGTCGAATGGAAGGATCACCGGTCAGGCTCTCTTATTCGGAATATTCCGAACTCGCGCTGCCGAACGATACCAACAGCTTGGGAAATCTGTTAGGCGGGAAGGTGATGCATCTGGTCGATTTGGCCGGAGCCATGGCGGCCATGCGTCATTCGCATAACGCCGTGGTAACCGCGGCGATCGATCAGATGAACTTTCTTCATCCGGTGAAAGTGGGACAGTGGGTAAGGCTGCTGTCCGCCGTGAATCGCGTGTTTCGCACGTCCATGGAGGTCGGGGTAAAAGTCTACGTGGAGGATTTGATCCGCGGAGAAATTCAACATACTTCGTCCGCGTATCTTACGTTTGTAGCAATCGATGCGGCGGGGAATCCAATCGCCGTACCGGCGGTTATTCCGGAATCGGAAGATGAGAAGCGTCGCTTTGAAGAGGCCGGTCTACGTCGAGAATACCGACTGAGAAAGAAGAAGTGACGAGAAGCTACTCGTCCTTGTACATG
>CAXSIG010000245.1:933-2651 GCA_964237255.1 uncultured Bryobacteraceae bacterium | reverse complement strand
CGGAAGATGAAAAGCGGCGCTATGAAGAGGCGGGTCTGCGGCGGGAATACAGGTTGAGGAAGAAGAAGTAAGAGACCCGCAACTACTCGTCTTTGTACATGTATTTGATGTTCGGTTTATAGAGCAACAAGTTGGGTCCCTCAGTGCGATTCACCTTCAAACAGGTTTTGTCATACCATTCGATGACGCCGTGCAGCACTTCGCCATCGCGCAAAACGAATACCATCTGCGTCTTCGTTTGCATTTGCTTGACGTAGTAGAAGTTCTCCGCATTTGTCTGATCCGGAGGCACCGGCTTCTTCTGCACCTTCTTGGGCGCCGGGCTAGAGCCCTGCTCTTTCACCTCTGTAAACGAGGGGCGGATCAGCTTGCGATTTACGGACTCCACTGTATTGCCTACCTTTGGTCTACTGAATACCATATAGTCTTAAATTCCGAAACGCGGAACCAGCTAGATGGGCCTGGGGAATCACCGTGTCAGGTCGAGTTTTCCATTTATATACAGAAACTGAATACAATAGAAAGAAGAAAAATGTGTGAGGAACGCAACTTTTTGTAAACTCAGTGTTCCTAACCGTGGGGTGAAACCAGTATGGCGAAATTGTTTTTTCATAGCGATCAGCCGGTGCTTACATTGGGCGTCGTTGAAACCTTAAGCACTGCCGGAGATTTGGAGTTGTGCGGCACCTTCTCGACTACTGGAGAACTGCTGCAAGCGCTCGCAAATTCTAAGCCCAATCTGCTTTTCTTAGATTTGACACCGGATTTCACATTAGAATTTCTGAAATCCATTCATCTGGCCGCAGGCGATACCAAACTGGTGCTGTGGGTTCATTTCATCTCGACCGAAATGGCGCTGCAGGCCATGGGAATGGGCGTTTGCGGGATTCTTCGCAAGACGCTTACCCCGGAAGCGCTGGTGAGCGGCCTTCGTAAGGTGCAGGACGGAGAACTTCTGTTCGAAAAGGCGCTTACGGATTCCATTCTGACAGCGAAACGTTACACTCTGACGCGGCGGGAAGGTCAGATTGTGACCCTGGTGGCCCAAGGATTGAAAAATCGGGAATTGGGTCAGGCCTTGAATATATCGGAAGGTACGGTAAAGGTTTATCTCTCGCGTTTATTCAAGAAATTGGGGCTTAAAGATCGATTTGAGCTTGCCCTTTTTGGATTGAAGAACATGAGCACCGCGTACGGCGCGCAGGGAATTCACAAAGGCGCTCGCCCCGCTTCGCAGGATCCGCGCGCTTTTTATGTTGAACGGCAGCCGATTTTCGGAGCCGATGTCCCGTTACGCAGGAACTAAATGCTAGGCGAGACCGGCGCGCTGCATCGCGGCTAAACCGGTTTGATAACCCAGGCGCGCGCCTTCTCGCGGATCCATCTTGTCCAGGCCGCGACCGAACACTTCGACGCTGACGCCCTCCCGATAACCGGCCTTCCGCAAGGCCTTGAGAAAACCAGTCAGATCGATAACGCCTTCACCCGGCATCAGCCGTTCACCATCGCGAATCTCTTCGGGTGGCAGGTTCGCGGAGTCGTTGATTTGGACGTGTACGATACGGTCGCGGCCAGCGCGAACAATATCGTCCGTGGTGGCGCCCGCGTGATGCCAATGCCAGGAATCCACCAAGAGACCGACATTGGGTCCGCAATCTTTGGCGAACTGCAGCATCTCATCCATCCTTTAAAACATGACCTCCAACATGTTCGTTCTC
>CAXSIG010000245.1:0-923 GCA_964237255.1 uncultured Bryobacteraceae bacterium | reverse complement strand
ACGGCTCCGGGCTAAGCTTGCGCAAATGGACCGGGCTGATAAATTCAAGAGCTAGATGGACGTGCGACCGCGCCAGTATGTCGCCCGCCGCACGGAAGCGATCCAGATAAATGCGGCGCTGCTCGGCTTTAGGAATGGTGCTGGACGGCATGATATAGGTCGTCATGCGCGGACACTCAATCGCCGCGGCGAACTGAACGGCATCGGGCAGCGTAGCCAAGCTTTGCCGGAAGGCTGCGTCGTCCTTTTGGAACACCAGGGGGAAACCGATGCAGGCCGGTTTCAGATGAAGATCGGCCAGCAGCTTACGCGTTGCGGGTACACCCGTGGCTTGGGCTTGATCCAGTGCGACATCGATGCCGGGGAATCCGATTTCCGATGCAACACGGGCGAAGTCGGGCCAAGCAAGCTTCTTCGCGGTCAGGGTGCCGTTTAGCGAAAGGTACATCGCGAAGCAAATGGCGGAGGAAGAGGGATTCGAACCCCCGGATGAGTTTCCCCATCAACGGTTTTCAAGACCGCCGCGTTAAACCGCTCTGCCATTCCTCCGTTCACTATCGTATCGAATTTCTTGAAGGTATGGCCCCGCGCCTGCATCGTAGGCAACATGAGTATCGAAGAGATCGCGCCGGGAGTTGCTCATTTACGTACCAGTTTTTCGAACGCGTATCTTGTTGGCGCGCCGGGAGCCACTTGGTTTTTGCTGGATGCCGGGGTTCCAAATCACGCGGCGAAGATCGTAAAGGCGGCTCAGGAACGCTATGGCGTTGATTCGCGACCCGAGTTCATCCTTCTTACCCACGGTCACTTCGATCATTGCGGCTCCGCGTTGCAGCTAGCGGAACATTGGCACGTGCCGATCTATGCGCATCCTCTAGAGCACCCGTATCTGACTGGCGTTTCGCCGTACCCTCCAAAAGATC
>CAXSIG010000244.1:0-7759 GCA_964237255.1 uncultured Bryobacteraceae bacterium | reverse complement strand
CCTTCCGGTAAACCGGCGACCGACCTGGAACCGTACTTGGGCATGCCGGCGCACGCGGAAGTTATCGCATCCGATGCCACGGTCTTTGCTCATATCCATCCCTCGGGAAGCGTCCCCATGGCCTCTCTGGGATTAGCCGCGGGGAACACCATGCACGACGCCAACATGACGATGCCGATGCAGACTTCCTCACAACTCACCTTTCCCTACGGCTTCCCAAAACCCGGACGCTACCGGCTCTTTCTTCAAATCCAGCGCAACGGACATCCGGAAAGCGCGGCGTTCGACTACGACGTGCACTAATTCAGGTGCAGTAATCTAGCAGAGGAAGCCTAGAACAAAATTGCGCGAATTTGTTGGGAAATCGGTACTCGTCACGGGAGCGGGCAGAGGTATCGGCAAGCGGATCGCGATGAGCTTCGCGGCACAGGGGGCCTTTGTGGGGCTGCTGGCCCGTTCGCCTGATGAAGTGGGCGCAGCGCAGTTAGAGATAGAGCATGCCAGTGGTAAAGCAAGAGCGCTGGCGGCCGACGTTCGGGATGCAGATCAAGTTCGCGCAGCTGCCGAGTGCCTTCCGCAACCGGTTTCGATACTGGTCGCGGCGGCGGCAGTTCAAGGTCCGATCGGTCCATTTGCCATAAGCGCCTGTGAGCGGTGGCAGGAAACGTTCGACATCAATGTGATCGGTGTGATGAATTCGATCCACGCCGTTCTTCCGGGCATGCTGGAGCGGCGGTCCGGCAAAATCGTCGTAGTCACGGGAGGTGGCGCCGCCGGACCGCGCCCCAACTTCGGGCCTTATGCCGCATCGAAAGCCGCGATCGTACGTCTTGTGGAGTGCATCGCGGCGGAGGTGGATGAGAGCAACGTGCAGATCAACAGCTTCGCGCCAGGCGGCAGCTACACAAGTATGACGGATGAAATTTTAGCTGCGGGCGATTTGGCCGGCCACGCCGAAATCGCCGACGCACAACAGGTTCGAAGTAGCGGAGGCATCCCGGCAGATCGTCAGATTGCCGTGGCTCTTTTCCTGGCGTCCAATCGTTCGAATCACATCAACGGCAAGATGATTCACGTCAACGACGATCTGCGCCGGCTGGAATCCGAAAGCCTGAAGCCGGACTCCTACGCGTTACGGCGCTTGAAAACCTGAGATAATTCTGGCGAGAGTTTCCACGATGAAGATCGCTCGTTTTGTTTCGTTCGCAATCCTGACGCTTGCACTTGTTGCGAGTGCCTCTGCCCAAGCTCCTAAGCGTAAGAAGCTGCTGGTAATTGGTGAAGTAAAAGGGTTTCAACACGACTCCGTGTCGCACGCCATGGCAATGATCGAGAAGATCGGTCAGGAGTCCGGTTTATTCGATGCCTACCTCCGCACCGATACGCAACTCATCACCAAACAAAAGTTGACAGGCAATGCCAAGAACCTGGACTACTTCGACGCCGTCTTCTTCTACACGACAGGCGAACTGGACATGAACGATGAGCAGAAAGCCGCGCTGATGTCCTTTGTGAAGGACGATGGAAAAGGCTTCCTAGGCATGCATAGCGCGACCGACACCTTCTACAAGTGGCCTGAGTACGGCCAGATGATCGGCGGTTACTTCAACGACCACCCCTGGCATCAACAGGTAAAAATCAAGATTGATGACAAGACGTTCCCCGGCATGAAGCAGTTCGGCGATTCCATCTCACTGAACGACGAGATCTATCAGTTTCGCGATTATTCGCGCAAAGACGTCCGTGTCCTGATGAGTCTCGATACCAGTTCCGTCGATATGACCAACAAACGAATCAAGCGCGACGATGGCGATTTCGCAGTTTGCTGGGCAAAAAACTTTGGCAAGGGCCGGGTTTACTACAACTCGCTGGGCCATGAAAACGCGGTGCTGGATCGCAAGGATATCCAGACCATGTGGCTCGAAGCCATCAAGTGGGCCATGGGTATGATCCCGGGCGACGCTATCTCCGTTTGGAAATGATTCGCTCTCTTTTCCTGCTTCTGTTTTTGGCGTGCCCCGTGAAAGCGTGGTGGTGCGAAGGCCATCAGATTGTGGCCTTGATTGCGGAGCATCATCTTACGCCAAGCGCGCTGGCGGGAGTCAACGCCCTGCTGAAAGGTCAGCCCATCGATCCGTCGTTGCGGCGATTTTGTCAATCGGAAGACCTGATGGCAGATGCATCCACGTGGGCGGACGATGCGAAGAAGACTGAGCAGACCGGCACGTGGCACTACATGGATATTCCGTTAAGCCAGAAGCATGGCGATGTCGAACAATGGTGTAAGCCGGTTGGTCCGGTAGTGAACGGTCAGGAGCGCGCCGGCTGCATCCTCAGTGCGTTGCGCTATAACCTGAATGTCCTGCATGACGATAAGGAGAGCGATCTCGAAAAGGCCAAAGCGCTTCGATACCTAATCCATCTGGTGGGCGATCTGCACCAGCCGCTGCACACAACCGCGAATAACGATCAAGGTGGAAACTGTACGCCGATTCAATTCTTCGCCGACCCGAAGATTACGAACCTGCATAGCGTTTGGGACGGGATGATCGTTAACAACAGCATTCTCCCGAAAGGTTCCTCGATTCCGAACGAGGCAAACGCGCTCGATGCTAAGTTTGGGTCGAAGTTCAAGGATTGGACCAAGCACGGCATCGACTTCGATAAATGGGTGAAAGAATCGCACGAGATTTCCGAGAAGGTGGTCTACGGAAAATTGGAACCACGCGTAAATCCGGAGCCGTTCAACCAGCGCGAGACGTGCAAAGATCACACCGAGCGCTACACGTCCGAACATTTGAAAATCGACGCCGCTTACCAATCCGCAGCGGTACCGGTGATTGAGGAACGACTCGCGAAAGCGGGTTATCGTTTAGCCGAAGTTCTGAATCAGATCTGGTAAACTGCATTACGTAAGCCCAAGTGGCGGAACTGGCAGACGCGCTACGTTCAGGTCGTAGTGAGGGCAACTTCGTGGAGGTTCGAGTCCTCTCTTGGGCACCATCTTAATAAAAGGGGCATACCGCCCCTTTCGATTTTCTTGCCGACCATTGAAATAGAAACAAAGATCAATGCTCCGATAGAGCATTGTTTCGATCTCTCGCGAGACATCGATTTGCACATGCATTCAGCGGCGCACACGGGCGAGATTGCGGTGCGTGGAACCATTACAGGACGAATCGGACTGGGTGAAGAAGTGACGTGGAGTGCCCGGCACTTTTGGCTTCGCCAAAGCCTGACCGTCAGGATTACCGAATTTACCCTTCCCACTCACTTCCGCGATACGCAGGTTGACGGCGCGTTCCGTCGCTTCGACCACGATCACTTCTTTGAAAAAATCTCAAACGGAACGACGTTGATGCGGGACCGCTTCGACTATGAATCGCCCTTCGGCTGGTTAGGTAAAGTGGTGGATCAACTGTTTCTGGAACGCTACATGCGCGCGTTTCTCCTCAGGCGCAACAAAATCGTAAAAGCCGCTGCCGAGATGGAGATCGATCACCACGCAAGCTAAGCGCGGCTTGCAAACTCGCGTTTTTCGGTAGATACCTTCACCTTCTCTCCTTCTTTGATGAAAAGAGGAACGCGAATTTCGAGTCCTGTTTCCAAGCGAGCCTGCTTGGTTACCGTTCCACTTGACGTATCGCCTCGAACTCCAGGCTCGGTAGACGCTACTTCCAATTCGACGTACTGCGGCAGTTCCAGCCCGATCGGGTTGCCGTTGTACTTTCTGATCTCGATCACCGTTCCGGCAATCAGGAATTCCAACGCATCGCCCAACATGTCTTCGGTGAGCGTCAGAGTTTCGTAAGTCTCCTGATCGAGAAAATGGGAGCCGTCGCCATCGCTGTAAAGGTAGGACGCGGGTACCAGTTGAAGATCGGGCTCCTTGAAGCGATCGCTTGCTTTAAATGTTTTCTCGAATACCGCTCCCGTGAGCAAGTTACGCACCTTCAACCGCACCAGAGTTTGACCTCCCCGCGCCGTGGGTGTGCTGACATCCGCTTCCAGGCAGGAAAACGGAGTATTCTCATGCTCAAACAGAGTCCTGCGCTTTATGTTGATCGCCTCAAGCAATGTCGCCATAATCTGCCCTCAGTATAAGGTGATGAACAGCTTTTCAGTGCCGCCTAATATAATGATCGGCAACCATGAAAATCAGGTCGATGGCATGGGCCGTCGCGCTCGCCGCGTTGCCCGCCGTTGCACAACAGCCGAAGGCGCGCGATTATCCGGTCCGTCCCGTGCCTTTCACGGCGGTACATGTCAACGACGTGTTCTGGGCGCCGAAGATCGAGACCAATCGTAAAGTCACGATTCCCTTTGCTTTTCAAAAGGACGAGGAAACCGGGCGCGTCGATAATTTCATTCGCGCCGCCAAAGCGTTGCGCGGGGAACCGTTTGAGAACCATAAGTACCCGCCGTATCCGTTCGACGACACCGATGTTTACAAAGTGATTGAAGGCGCCTCCTACACGCTTAGCGTTCATCGCAACCCAGAACTGGAGGCCTATGTCGATAGCCTGATTGCAAAGATCGGCGCGGCACAAGAGCCGGATGGTTACTTGTACACGGCGCGCACCATCGATCCTCTGCATCCGCATCCATGGTCTGGAATGGAACGCTGGAGTATGGAGGGCGTCAACAGCCACGAATTGTACGACTTGGGGCACCTGTACGAGGCGGCGGTCGCTTACTACGACGCGACGGGAAAGCGTTCGCTGCTGGATATCGCGTTGCGTACCGCGAACCTGCTCGACAATACTTTCGGTCCTGGCAAGCGGGAAATATGGCCTGGGCATCAGATCGTTGAAATGGGGCTGGCCAAGTTGTATCGGACATCGGGCGATCCGCGTTATTTGAACTTGGCTAAGTTCATGCTGGATTCGCGCGGTCCGCAGAGTTCAGAGAAAGGTGCCGGGAATCGTTATGTGGAAGCACATGAGAAGGTCACCGCGCAGACGGATGCCGTGGCCGGAGGTCATGCGGTGCGAGCCATGTATATGTATTCGGGGATGGCCGATGTGGCGGCGCTTACCGGAGACGCCGCGTATGTAAGCGCGCTCGACAAGATTTGGGAAAACGTCGCAGCCAAGAAGCTCCACATTACAGGCGGAGTGGGCGCGCGAGCGGCAGGCGAAGCGTTCGGAAATGACTACGAGCTACCGAACATGAGCGCTTATAACGAAACGTGCGCCGCCGTGGGGAATGACTACTGGAACCATCGGTTGTTCCTGCTTCATGCGGACGCGAAGTATATCGACGTAATGGAGAGGACGCTCTATAACGGCTTAATTTCGGGAGTGTCGCTGGACGGGAAGACGTTCTTCTACCAGAATCCCCTGGAGGCGACGGGAAACGCGGGTAAGGATCAGCGCAGCCCTTGGTTCGGGGTGGCTTGCTGCCCGGGAAATATTACGCGATTCATGGCGTCGGTTCCGGGGTATGTGTATGGGCAGAGGGGGAACGATATCTGGGTCAATCTGTTCATGGCGAACACGGCGGAAATCAAGCTGGATAACGGGCGGAGTATAAGTCTAACCCAACAGACTCGCTACCCGTGGGATGGCGCGGTGAAGATGACCGTGAGTCCGGACCAGCCTGTGGCTTCGACGATCAACGTTCGCATTCCCGGTTGGGCGCGGAATCAGCCGGTACCGAGCGATCTGTACCAGTTCGAGACGCAGGACCGGTCGGAGGTGGTCCTCAAGGTGAACGGACGCATTATGGCTGTAAAGATCGACAAGGGGTATGTAGCGCTGAATCGGCAGTGGAAGAAGGGCGACACAATTGAGTTAACCCTCCCGATGCCGGTCAGGAGAATGGTTGCGAATCACGCTGTGGCCGCCGATCGCGGGCGGGTCGCTCTGCAACGTGGGCCTTTGGTTTATGCGGCGGAGTGGGTAGATAATCCGCACGGTAAAGTGCGGAATCTAATGCTGCCGGAGTCGGCCAAACTGACGACGGAGTTTCGTCCCGCAATGCTGAACGGGGTCGAGGTAATTCGTGGAAAGGCGGTAGCTCTTGCGCGCGATCAGCAAGGCAAAGTAGAAAAGACCGAGCAGGATTTCACTGCCATTCCTTACTACGCTTGGGCGAATCGCGGGAAGGGCGAAATGATCGTTTGGCTGCCTTCAACTGAGGAGAGCGCCAAGCCTTCTTTGTATCCGACGTTTACCAGCACGGCCAAGGTGACGACTTCACGTACGGCTCATGGGGGTCCAGCCAGCGCGGTGCAGGACGATGAGGAACCGACCGCATCCGATCCGGGGACGCACTTCGATTGGTGGAATACGCGAGGAACTACCGAATGGGTGCAGTATACATTCGACAAGGCCCATACCGTATCCCACAGCGAAGTTTTCTGGTATGACGATTCAGCGCGCGGCGGAGGCTGTGCGGTCCCGGCTTCCTGGCGATTGTTGTATCTCGAGGGAAGCGAGTGGAAACCGGTCGCGGCTTCGGGCGCGTACGGTGTCGAGAAGGGAGCTTACAATCCGGTGGCGTTCAAGCCGGTGAGTACTGCGGCGATGCGGCTGGAAGTACGGATTCAGGACAAGATTTCAACGGGTGTGCAGAAGTGGCGTGTAGAGTAAATGTATAGTTGTAAGTAGACATATGACGAGAGCGACAGTTGTTGATTTGCGTTATCGGATGAAAGAGGTTCTTCGCGCCATTGATAACGGCGAAGCCGTCACTGTGCTCTACCGCGGCAAGGAAAAGGCGCGGATTACGCCTATCTCCGGAGGCTCCAGCGAGCTTGCGGCAAAGACGAAAGATCAGCCTTTTTTTTGGGATGTGGAAAGATCGCAACGATCTGCGCGACCCTGCGGCGCATGTTCGCTCCTTGCGGCAGCCTCGAACCTTTTCCGATCAACCCGCGGTTAGAACGCGGAAACGGTCGCGGTGATTTTCGATACCGACGTTTTGATTTGGGTATTGCGAGGCAATGCCCATGCGTCACGTGCGATTGACGCTGCCACTGAACGCGCACTGTCGATCGTGTCGTTAATGGAGCTTCTTCAAAGCGCACGCTCCAAGCTGGAAGCGAGGCAGATTCGGCGGTCACTTACCCAACTTGGGTTCAACATATTGCCACTTTCGGAGTCGATAGGTGCTGCTGCAGCGGGGATTGTGGAGCAGTATGCGCTTTCGCATGGAATCCAAGTGACGGACGCTCTAATTGCAGCAACCGCAATCGAATCCGGACGCATTTTATGCACGGCTAACACGAAGCACCTCCGACCAATCCGTAGTCTATCTTTAAAAGCTTTTTACCCTTCTGTGTAGAGTTGCTCCAACTTGCGATCGAGGAAAGCCATGGCTTGCCGCTGCTGGGCAATATAGCGAGGGTTTGTGCTGGAAGCGATTGCTAGGAGTATACGGTTCCGCTGGAGCGCTATACTTTCACGTTCCCGCTCTTGCTCCGTGAGGGGTAAAGCAGAAGGCGCGCGACGGGATTCGCGTTCGGCGATTTGATCGTCCACCGATTTGCTTTCCCAACCGCGCGCCATATTTTGAAACCGTAATTTAAGAGGTCGGTTCTTCGTCCGTACCTTCGCGCTGCGCTTTCAGCTTCTCTTCTTTGCGTTTCGCGCGCTCGGCTGAACGTTTCACCAGTTCGGAGCCCACAAGTTCGATGATTGCCTGTTCCGCGCCATCGCCCTTGCGGAAGCCGAGACGGACGATGCGGGTATAACCTCCGCTGCGCTGACCGAATCGCGCACCTAGCGTTTCGAAAAGCTTCTTGACGGACTTT
>CAXSIG010000243.1:6469-7835 GCA_964237255.1 uncultured Bryobacteraceae bacterium | reverse complement strand
TTTCACCGCGCCCCTTGCCGTTTGCCTGTGCGCTGCGCGCCACGGACAACGCCTGTTCAATATTCAGCGATCCCGAAGAAGGTCCCGACTCCGCAATCGCGCGCTCCAATTTTCGGTGGTCCGATTCGAAAGGAGTCGCGGGAGTCGCCAGCGCATCCGCCCGGATGATCATCACTTGGTCCTGCGATGGAATCGCGCGCAGGTAGGCTCTTGCGCGGGTGCGCGCGGAATCCATCAGTGTCTGGCCGTTTTGGCGCGAGGCCATCCATGCGGATGTCTCCAAAATCAAGACGTGCCGTTTCGGCGTGCCCGCTTCCGTTCCCAGACGCAGCTGCGAAATCGCCAGAATCAGAAGCAGCATAGCGATAAGCTGCAAAATCAACGAAATCGGCTGCTGGATATGGCGACGGCGTTGGACGGCCGTAGGTTGATCGGCCGCAGTCCAAAACCGTAGCGTGGACACAACGACTTTCCGGCGCGACCGGTCCAGCAGATACAACACAACGGAGATGGCGGAAACGGCTCCGACTAACGCGAGAAATTCCCCGAGCCCTAAATTTTGAAAAAACACCTAGGCCACTCCACGAGCGCGGATTAGCGAGCCGAAAACAATCTCGTCGAGCGATAGTTCGGTAGACACACCCACATATTTTCCGTTGTTGCGATTCGTCAGATGTTCAATCCGTTCTGTAAAAGCATCGAATTGGGAAGTGTAATTGCGGCGGGCCGAATCGTCAAATTGGAGTCGTACGGTGTTGCCCGTTTCGCCGTCTTCCAATTCCAGCTCGCCGGACCACGGCGGCGTTCGGTCCTGCCCGGTCCACAGTTGAATCAGAAAAAGCTCGTGCCCGAAATCACCTAGATACTGAAGGGCGCGCTCGCAATCAGCTTCGTCCAGAAAATCCGAGATGATGATCAGCAATCCGCGTTGGCTGAACGTGCCGATGAACTCCCGCACCACGTGTTCGAAATCCGTTTTGCCTTTGGCCGTAAGTGATTCGAAATACTTCATCGACGTGGAGAACTGATGCCGCCCGCCGCCGGTACGTTTCCCTTCACCCAGGTGCGAGGAGAACGGATAGATCGAAATCATGTCGTGCCTCACCAGGCCGACATACGCAAGTGCGGCGGCAAGTTGCCGCGCATAAAGGAACTTCGATCCGTCACCGGCGGCCATGGAAGCGCTGGTGTCGATGAGCAGACGAATCGGCACGCGCGGCTCAATCTGGAACATCTTGAGGAACATCTTGTCCAGACGCATATAAGCGCGCCAGTTCACGGCGCGGAGGTCGTCCCCGTGGTGAAATTGGCGGTGGTCCAGAAACCCCTGCCCACCTCCGGCAAAGCGCGAAGGATTATGACCGCC
>CAXSIG010000243.1:3620-6459 GCA_964237255.1 uncultured Bryobacteraceae bacterium | reverse complement strand
TCTTATCGTGACTCGAGGCCAGGACTCGCTATACTAAAGGCGAAATATGGCGAAGGCCGACCGATTCGGTAAGGAACTTACGAAGCGCCGTAGTGAAAAAATGAATTTGGTGGTTACAGATTCCAAGCCTCGCGTAAACCCGCCTGTACCGGCGTCTGCTCTTCTCGCCGAGTTAGCTAGAGTATTGAAAAAGCCAGGCGTAAACCGATCGCGTATTTTCGACGGAACGGTGGGAAAACGTGTATTCGCCTATTCTATTTACCCCAAAGATCCAACTAAGGTAGTGCGAGAAGATGCTTCGGGACAGAAAACGATTGGGCGGCTTGTGCGGGGTCGCTTTCAATCCGTGAGTGCGAAAAATACGGAATAGTGCATCCGCCGCATACTCCGCCAAGTCTCTCAAGCCTCTTAGCAACGGAAACGGTCCGGGAAGGTTCCGTTGCATTTATCGTTGCGGGTCACAACGGATCTGGAAAGTCGACTCTGTGGTACGACCGCTTGGCGGATCAATTGAAAGTACCGTTAATTAACGCAGATCGCTTGACGCTCTCGTTACTCCCACCGGCAGGACCCGACCAAAAGCTGAAATCATGGGCGAGCCAACTGAGAGATAAGGATGAACGTTGGCAGATGCTTTCCCAAAAAGGCGTTGGCCTGTTCTTGGATCTGGCAATGGAGCAGGGTTTGCCTTTTGCGTTCGAGACTGTATTCTCGTATTTTCAACATCAACCCGACGGAACGATCAAATCTAAAATCGAAGTCATACGCAAGCTTCAAGAACGCAACTATCGTGTGATCCTTCTTTTCGTCGGCCTTGCGAATGTCGACCTGTCGATCCTGCGTGTTTCAACCAGAAGATCGCAGGGTGGCCACGATGTTCCGGAAAGCAAGCTCCGCAATCGTTTCCCTCGCACTCAGCAGGCGATCAGGATGGCTTCTGAAGTTGCGGATGTTACACTCATGTTCGACAACAGTCGAGGTATTGACAGCGCTTTCACACTTGTGAGAGCCCAACGCAAAGAAACGCTCCTATACGACTGTCGCGATAGGAACTTCAAAACTGATCCAGAGTTAATAGCAATCGCCGGTATGTGGCTGGCGAATACCGCACCCCTTTGATGGCGACGCATTGAACCCCAAGTTCGCCAGCCTCCCTTTTCGTTCTCTAAAACCCGTCTTTCCGATACGCTACAAATCCGTGATACGCATACGTGGCATCAATAATGTAAGCCCCCGTGATATCCCCCCGGTCATTAATTCCATGGTTCTCGCTGTACGGAGCGTTCGGATAATCCAGCTTGAAGCTCTGTCGCCCCGCCCAGAATAGCCCGTGAAACGTGCCCTGCGGATCGGTATACACACCCACCACTTCTCCCGAATCGTTGATGCCGTTCGCCTGTGTGCCAAAGCCACCCTGCTCCGCGTTCGGAACCGACACCGGAATGTAATCCCGTCCGTTGAACACAAAGCCTTCGTTAATCGGCGGCGCGGCGGCGTTCGCCTGCTTGATATAAGCCCCCGCCACGTCGCCGAATAAGTTGATGCTGAAGGCGCGGCTTCCATTTCCCTGCAGATGCGAAGACGCCGGATCGTCGATCGAAGTGAAACGGCCATGCGACAACTTGAACGCAGACGAATACTTCCCGGCAGTCGCATAAATGCCGACCACTTCCCCTTGGTCGTTGATGCCCGCAGCCGCGGTTCCCAAACCTTCCCCGAGTTCAAAGTCGATGCCTTTGGTCTGGACTGCGCCCGGCACATCGATCTTCTGATACGACGGTTTACAAAAGCTTTCCGTGCGACCCTCACAGCCCGGAAGAATGGTCCGCAGAAATCCATGCTGATAGCCTTGCGCGTCGGTAAATACGCCGACAATCTGGCCCAGATCGTTGATTCCGCCCGTAAACGTTCCTCCATACGGGATGGCGGATGCGCCGGGATAATCCAGGTCGATAAACTTGCCGTTTTGATAAAGATATCCATGGAAAACACCTTGCGCGTCAATCCGAACCCCGACAATCTGCCGAAGCGAATTGATTCCAAGCGGATAACTGGACAACGCCCCGGGATACTCAATTTTTATGAAATTGTACTTATAGGAAATGTCCGGCTGAGCTTGCGCGGTCGGAATCAGACCTGCAACTGTCATAACCGACACTGCGGCCAAGAATAATTGTGAATGTTTCATCGTTTTGTGCTCCACACGCTCAAGCGAAAAGGAGCGGCAAAACGGCTAACGCAAATCCGCCAACCCGAAGTTGCTCGCGCGTCCCGAAGCGGTGATCGCAACAGGCATATCGGTTTTTCCAACCTGAGAACTTGGAACCATCACGTTGTACTGATCTAAGCCGGAATAAGTACCCTGACTTCCCGCGTAGTAGACTGTCGCCGCCACCCCGCCGATGGTTGCCTTCAAGTCCGGCGACTTAGCCAGGCCGCTACCGTAAAACACAAGGTACACAGTCGCTGCGGCGTCGTTTCCCCGGACGATGGAAGCGATCAACTTCCCGGTTGCGGTTGTAAAGAGCTGCGGGTAGACGGAGAGAACGTAAGCGTTCGAAGTAATCGTTGCGCTCCCAATTGTGTAAGTGATAGTCGCGGCCCCCGGCGCCGTGTCGGGCGGAACTTGAAAATTGACTTGGGCCGGTGAAACATAGGAGATCAAAGCGGCGCGCGACGTTCCAGAAGAATCCTTTACACTTACCGATGTCGTTCCTAATATACTAGGCCACGTTGCCGAAGCGGCGGTTTGGGTCGATGTCGCCAGCACCGCGCCAAATAGCGGGTATCCCGAAACCAGCGCGCCAGGAGCCAGCGGCCCGTTCTCGCCCGATGCCGG
>CAXSIG010000243.1:2452-3610 GCA_964237255.1 uncultured Bryobacteraceae bacterium | reverse complement strand
TCGCCAAGAACCCGGCCGCCACCATCAAGCTGCCCAGCGTCCGCTCCCGCCGAAGTCTTGTAGCTTCCGCCATCCAGGAAGTTAAAAATCGGAACGCCGTTCACCCACAGCCCCTGCGTGCCAAGCGCTGTAGCGGATTTAGAAACAGCCGCGACCGGCGCCCTCGGAAATTGGTATTGATAATTCTGATTCGATGGAAAATTGCCGAACACGCCTGAGCTCATTTGCGACTCGTACCACGGCCCCATCGCATAACTCGCCAAGCCAGCCGCATTCACGTACACGTTCGTGCCGCTGAATCGGACACGCTGTATATCGGCTCCCGTCGGGGTGGACACGCCGCCGCTAAACTGAACCCCGGCCGGCACGTTATTAGGCCAGGTTGTCGTCGCCCCCGCGCTGGGATCGAAACCGGTAACAACCTGCGCGAACTGCGCCGCATCCTTGGTTGACCAACTATCGACCGATGGGGAACCGGCCGGCACGGAGGCACTCCCGTCACCTTGGTGAAAGTGTTCTTGCAAACCGTCCGGAACCGTCTGCGTTTTGCCGGCAGACGCGGTGCCATAGTAGGCCCCACCGAAAATATACGGGAAGGCCGGAGTTCCCGAATCGTCGATGGTCACGTGGTAGCAATAAACGCTTTGCGGAAACTCCGCCGTAACTTCAATGCGCCCGTTGTATTCATCCAGATCGCCCAAGTTCGCCACATACTCGTAGTCTTCGGTGTACCGTCCCAACGGGAACAGGGCGCTGACATCGGGTCCGTATTGACTTACCGGTAATTGCTGCGAAACGCCGCCATGATTGGCAAGCGACCAATCCGGCAGCGATGTTCGCTGCTTGAGAGCGCGGAGCCGAAAACTCGGTTTTAATCGAACCACCGCGCTGGCGACATTTTTCGGGTCGCTATAACCGTAAGGACCGTAAACCGGAAAACCGTCCGGAGCCCATCCCAAAATTGGCGAATGCGTCCAAGGCGCGGCGGCTTCCGCGTAAATGGAACCGGTACGTCCGGTCTTCACCACAACCAGATTGTCGTTCAACTGCGCGCGCAGGCACAGCGGGTTCGCATGGTAGTGGTACTCGCCCGTTTGGGGCTGATGGCCGGAACAGGAATCGAAAGTCTGCCGCTCGCCCCAAAACGCGTTCCGTCGC
>CAXSIG010000243.1:0-2442 GCA_964237255.1 uncultured Bryobacteraceae bacterium | reverse complement strand
CCCCGATGTTATTTCCTCCACCACCGGGAGGCGGCCCTGGTTGCGCCGGGGCGGTAACCGCACAGACTACGAATAAAAACAACCGGACTTGTCTCATGTTCTTAGATACCGATTCTAAGAAACCTAAGCCCGTCAGTTACATCTTTAATGGAGCATATTACCGAATTTTGACAAGTTCCGCCTCTCCCTACGGTGTTACGGAAGACAGCGGCACTTCCAAAGTCCGTGTCTTAGGCGGAAGGCAAGTTTGTTCGTTACAAACCTGGTAATAACTATTGACGTGAATGGAGCGGCTGCCCGCCCCGCCTGCATTCACAAGCACCGGCAGAACAAACTCGGCTTCACCTTGGTAATAAGTGACTCGCACTCCGAAATTTGGGTCATGCGAACGGAAAGGTCGAGGCGATTTCACGTCCGACGCCAGTGAAAACGGCTGGCCGTCCGGAAGCCAGATACGCAGAGCGTTCGGTCCGCGATCTTCCTGGCTTTCGGCGTACATGTGCCAACCCGCCTCAATCTTGGCGCGCAGCCGAACTTGGAGATGCGCTCCCGGTTTCAGGCCCTTAGAGTTAACGGGAGCGAAGCTCCACTGAATCGGCTGAAGTTCCTGTGCAGCCAAACGCCACGCCACCAGGAACAGAAAGAATGAGCGCTTCACAGCTTCTCGCCTGGCGCCCAGTCCGACTGCACACTCTGATAGGAGGCTTGCAGCACTTTTTTTGTCTTCATGTCCTGGACGAATGCCACTACTCCCAAGTGGGAAGCATTCATCGTCACGGGCTTGTCGCGAAACTTCGTGACGCCGAACCGATCGCTATGTTTTTCGAACGCATCCAGTTCTTTCAGATTAGCTGCCGTGATGGCATCCAGGTTGAAGGCGGTCTGCGGACCTTCGAAAACGGCGCGCGCGACCATGCCGTGAAAGCGAATTCCGTTTTCTCCGCTATATCGTACGGCGTCCTCTACAAGGACTAGAAACAGCTTAGAATCGGGCGTCGTAGAAGGGGACTGGCCCAAGGAAGCGCTGGCCTGCACGATATTCTCCCTTCTCCAGGCTTGTATCGTAAGCTTTGCTTCCGGCGGAGTATCGAGTTCTCTCTCCATCACCGTGTTCACTCGCTTCCAAGCGCTCTCCGCCAGAAAGCGGGAACCGCCTGCGCCGTCAAGCAATTCGCCATCGATTGCGAATGTAGGGGTACCCTTCACGCCGTAGAATTTTGAGCGCGCAAGACCCGCCGCCATCGTAAGGGGGTCCGGTTGGGGAACGTGCTCGTGATACGCCACGATTGCGACATCCTTCCGGTCGAAATGAAGCGCTGCGGTATCCGTCGTTAAATCGGCTGCCACACACGGTCCACAGCCCGCCCCCGTGAACAATTCAACTAACACCACCCGCCCGGCCCGTTTCGCGCTGGGAACGTATGCTGCCGGATGGAGCGGATTCGGGAAGATCCGCTTGTAGCTCTCGTCCATCATCTCGTCCAGGCCCGAAATGCTTCCGTTATGATTCGCCTTGTAAGTCGCTTCCACTTTGGCGCGAGCGGTTGCTGAGCCCGTCATATACGCTTTGATGTATAACTCATTCGCTTGTTGCTGGCGGCCTGATTTCTCCACCACCTCTGCATAGGTAAGCCATCCATAGTAGGCGGTTGGGTCTGTCTCCACAATGCCCATTAATAGTGCTTCGGCCTTCTTCAGCCTGCCCTCGTTTCTGTAGATATCGGCCAAAGTGAACTGCAAATAGGTGCGTTGCTCCAGGAACTCACGATGGATGTCTGAGTCGCTTGGCACCGGCACTTTGGCGGTTGTATAAAGTTCGATAGTCTCGCGTTTGAAGCTGTTTTCTGAAAGAAGGGCGACGGACTTGTTCGAATACCGCTCCGCTTCCCGGTAAAAAGTGCAATCGGAGTTAAGCCGGCCCGCGATTGTGTGTGCCCAGGTAGATCGGTCGTCTTTCGCGGTTCTCATCAAACGATGGGCTTGTTTCACGATTGCCTTCCGGTTAGCCCGATCCATCTTGATTAAGGTGGTGAAGATCGCAAACTCGGCGAGGGTGACCGTTGCGCTCTTGGGAAAACTGGTTGTGAATTTGCGAAGAGCGGCCACTTTCGCCGCGTTGTCTTTCAACGCTTTGGCATCGTTGTAGGTCTTTTGGTCCGGCGGAAGCTCTGGTTTCGCCCCTTCGGTTTGACCGAACGCCGGGGTAAAAATCATCAACAGCAAACCGAGCGACTTTCGGTACATAATAGCCTCGCGAGCTAGGCTAACATGAACGTGCGGCGGCTTTCTTATTGCAGTGTCGCGGGCCGTTCACAAAAGTGAGATCGTAAATAACCCCAACAAATCCGGCAAAACGGCCTGGTTTTCGTCAATATGCATTGTTCCCGCATGCCACACTGTGGCCGGAAGCACTTATGGCTACATCTCCTATACCCATCGACC
>CAXSIG010000242.1:5918-7851 GCA_964237255.1 uncultured Bryobacteraceae bacterium | reverse complement strand
AGTGGGATCTGGGAACTGCCTTTCGGACGGGGACGAACTTTCGGTTCTACCATGCCGAAGTGGATCGATACGGCTGTCGGCGGATGGCAGTTAGGGACCGTAATCTCCCGGCAAAGCGGCGCGCCCCTGAACTTCGGGGATATCATCTTCAACGGCGACGTTCATAACATCAATCTTCCGAAAGATCAGCGCTCCACCACCATGTGGTTCAACACAAAAGCCGGCTTCGTCACAACGGCGGGCGATCAATTAGCGAGCGACATCAGAACGTTTCCGCTGCGCTTCAGCTTCATTCGCGGCGACGGACAAGCGCTCTGGAATTTCTCGCTGGTCAAATATTTCTCGTTAACGGAACGCCTCCGGTTACAACTTCGGACCGACTGCTTTAATTCGCTGAATCATCCGAACCTAAGCGATCCAAACACCACGGTCACCAGCACGGCATTGGGAACCATCACCTCTCAGAACGGCTCGCCGAGATCGTTCCAGATAGCGGCGCGTATTACGTTCTAAACTTGCTGGACCTGCTGTAGAACAGCGTCTGCGCCTGTTTGCGCCGCGCGCCTGTGATCGATGTCGGGAGCAACCCTCCCGGGCCGAAATGATTAGTGCTGATACGGCTTTACTTTCACGATGCCGCCAGCTTCAATGTTGCCACTTTCCTCGTCATACTCGGCCTGGCTCTCCATGGACAAAGCAATCTTTTCAAGGCTCTTGCTGATGCTGGTATGTGCGTGGCTGATCCGGACGAACGCCCTCACAAACACCACAATCGCAGCGATCAAGATGCCATAGAGAAAGAAGATGACGAGCCCAATTGCAGTCAACTCAACGACACTCATTCAGTCCGCCTTCTTCGCTCGTCCCTTTTTCTCTCGCGCTGTCGGAAAAACGGGGCGGGAAGTGGATTCATGCTGCCTACAGCATAACGCCCAGAGTGATCCGTATTACTCCGTAAGCGTTTTACTGGTTAAAGAACGATGGGAATCCACTTCTTTCGTAGTCTTTCGAGTTGTTGCATCTTTTATTGAGTTTCGATGTAAAAAAGTCTTAGCCGTTTCCTCCTATTTTTCGCCCTACTAAATGAAGGCGGAGAAAATCTGCCGGAAGGAGCGTACTTTTGACCAAGCAAACCGACAAGACAAAAACCAAAGACGATAAGAAATCTTCACCGAAGACAACGAAGCAACCGAATGTTTTCGCCGCGAAGCCCAACGGTGGCGGCACATCCGGCACCCACGGTAACGGTACCGGCGGTTAATCCGCGATCGTAATCCAGGACGCCCGTCAGGCTCTTCCCAAAAAGGGTGACCGACGGGCGTTTTCTTTTTCTGGCCTGAATTAAATAAGAAAAGTATTAGCCGTTTCCCATCTGTTTACGCTTTAAGGAATGAAGGCGGAGAAAATCTGCCCAAAGGAGCATACATCTTGACCAAGCACACAGACAAGGCAAAAACCAAAGACGACAAGAAAGCTTCGCCGAAGACCGCCACGAAGCAACCGAATGTTTTCGCGGCCAAACCCAATGGCGGCAATTCAGCCGGCAACAACGGGAACGGTAGCGCCGGCTAATCCGCGGTTCACAAATCCGGAACGCCCGTTAAGCCGTCTACCCAAAAGAGCGACTGACGGGCGTGTTTTCCTTGCCGGCTTCCAACCGGTCACCAAAATAGAATTGCAAAATTCCCCAACAAAACCGCTGAAATCCCAGCTTCTCCCCACAAACGCCGCTTTTCCCAATGCCACACTGTAGCCGGAAAGCCATGGCAACTCCTCCTACACCCATCGATAGAGCGGAACAAAACCGCGTCAACTCTCAAGCGAGCACAGGCCCTAAAACTGAAGAAGGCAAGCGCCGCTCCAGCTTAAATGCACTGCGGCACGGCTTTACTTCGCACGTAGTCGTCATGCCCTGGGAAGACCTCGAAGCTTT
>CAXSIG010000242.1:3973-5908 GCA_964237255.1 uncultured Bryobacteraceae bacterium | reverse complement strand
CTGCCACAACATGTACGCCCCAATCGGCGATCTCGAAACAGAAGCCACCCAATCGCTTTCTGAGTTCCGATGGCGCATGCGCCGCGTCGGTGCGCTCGAAAGCGCCATGTTCACCCTCGGCCACGAACGACATGCCGAGAAGATCAACTTGGGCGACGAAGAGAATATGCAACCCATCCAATCTGGCCTGGCGGCCGCCGTGACCTTTCAGGTCGATGCCGATACACTCCTCAAACCCTCTGTCTATGAAATGCGGCTCTTGAAGCAATTCCAGGCCGCCGAAGCCCGCCTCTTTAAAATCCAGACCGACCGCCGCGACCGCATGGCAACCGAGATCAACGACGTCATCAAGGTCCGTAAAGTACACAAACAACAGAACCGCCCGTTTTTCCCCGCTCAGTTTGGCTTCGTTTCAACGCTCCCGGAAATCGAGAAATATATCCGCAAAACCCGCGCGATGGAGGGCCGTCTTGACCCCGAACTCGGCTCGGAAAATAAGGTCAATGGATAAAATTCCACCGGCAAAACCGGCTCACTACGCCCGAGTTATGCCTGCCCCCACCCGCGGCGATGTTAACCTAAGACCAGCCCGGCAGGTCCGTTTGCTTCGATTCGTCCTCACTTTTACCCTCCTCCTCCAAGCAGCCTCCGCCGCCGGAACCAACCGCCTGGACGCCAACGAAAACCTTTTTACCGTGATGGCTGCCCTGAACGCCATCGGGTATGATGCCGATCTCGAAAGCCCGCGCAACAATCCGCTCCGGAAACAGATTCGCGAATATCTCGCCGGGCGAAGAATTACCGTTCTGCCCGACCTCCGCGAATTCTACAAGTCGCACCCGCAGGGCATCGGCCCCTATCTTTCTCTTGCCCTTTCCACCGGCCCCGCTCCGGATTACGCGTACACCACCCGCACCGTGGATATCCCGCCGGACGCTCTCGCCATTGATAAAGTGCTCCCGCTCCTGGCCCGCTTCCAACAAGAAGCCGATATCGAGTCGCTTTGGAAGCGTGTCCAACCCGCCTATGACGCAGTGATCGAGCAATACCAAGGTCCGGTCACGCAGATGATCTCGCTCGTCAATGCGTACTTTCGCGCATCGCAAAACGGTTACCTTGGCCGGCAGTTCGTTATCGATGTCGATCTTCTCGCCGCGCCCGGCCAGGTTCACACACGCAGTTACGGCGACCTGTATTTCGTTATCCCCACCAACGCCGCGCAGCCGCACATGGCCCAGATCCGCCACGCTTACCTCCATTTTCTGGTCGAGCCTTTGGTCGCGAAGTACAGTCTGGTTCTAATGAAAAGCGCGGCGCTTGGTGATTACGTCGCGGGCGCTCCCGCGCTTGACGAATCGTACAAAAGCGATTTCCTGCTTCTCACAGCCGAGTCGGTGATCAAGGCGCTCGAAAGCCGGTTGGATCGCAAGCCGGAGTTGGTTCCTCAAGCTCTCTCCGAAGGGTTCATTCTGACGCCGTTTTTCGCCGAGCAACTGGCGCTTTTTGAAAAAGAGCCCGATGCGCTGCGCCTTTACTTTCCGACCATCCTGGAACATCTCGATCGCCCCAAGGAACGGGCGCGATTGGAGCATGTCACCTTCGCGGCAAGAAGCGTGGAAAAGCCCGTCATGCAGTCCCCTGACCCTGTTGCGCTCAGCGTTGCGATGCACACGGTGACCCAGGCAGAGCAATACTATAGCGCTGCCGATTACGAACAGGCGCGGCAGTTGTACCTGAAATCGCTGGAACAAACTGGATCGCCGACGGACCACGCGCGAGGCTACTACGGGCTGGCCCGATTGGCGCTCCGAAGCAACAATCCGGACTTGGCCGAAAAGCTCCTGGAGAAGACCTTGGAACTCTCGCCGGACGACCCCACACGCGCCTGGTGCGAAGTCTATCTGGGCCGGCTTTCGGATTTGAGCGGCGACCGTA
>CAXSIG010000242.1:0-3963 GCA_964237255.1 uncultured Bryobacteraceae bacterium | reverse complement strand
TCATTATGAGCGCGCGCTCGATGTTAAGGGAATTTCCGTACAGCCCCAATCCGCGGCCGAAACAGGAATCGAGGAAAATAAGAAACGATGAGGATCACTCGTACCGCACGCGCCGGCTACCTTGCCCTGAGCGCCCTATCCATCAGTTCACTCGTTCATGCGCAGCCCAGGCCCAAGTCCCAGGCTGAGCTGACTGCGCTTCAGGCCATGTTCAACGCCCCCGATGCGGATGCGCGCATCAAGGCAGGCGACGACGTGCTCCTGAATTTCGCCAACACGGATTTCAAGGCGATGATCCTGGTCACCATCGCCGATTCCTACAACCGCAAAGGCGACAACGCCAAAATGACCGTGTACGCCGAGCGCGCGCTCGAAGCCGACCCGAAGAACTATCAGGCCATGCTGATGCTCGCGCAGGGCATTGCCTCGAAAGTCCGCGAGAACGATCTTGATAAAGATGCGCGACTGACCCAGGCCGAGAAGTACGCCAATGACGCCATCGCCGCAGTCAAAGACGCGCCGAAGATGAACCCCGGCTTGACCGATCCCCAGTGGGAAGGGGAAAAGAAAAACTACACGGCGGATGCCCACCAGGCGCTCGGCATGATTGCTTCGGTTCGCAAGAAGGATGATGTTGCCGTCACGGAATACAAGATGGCCTATGAGGGCGCTGCCGCTCCGGATCCTGCCGCTGGCGTTCGCTTAGGCCAGGCGCTAAACAAAGCGAAGAAGTACGATGAAGCCGTCGCGGTGCTGGACAAAGTGATGGCTACGCCCGATGTCAATCCGCAAATCAAACAGTTCGCCCAAGCCGAACGCGTTCGCGCAATCACGGCCAAGGGCGGCGCGGCGCCGAAGTAATCGTTGGTGCTCGGCGAGTTTGAACGCCGAATCGGATACACCTTCGTCAAGCGCGATTTACTCGCTCGCGCGCTGACACACTACTCGTACGTGAACGAAAGGCTGCCGCCGGGAACGCTCCGGACGGTGGCCGACGATAACGAGCAGTTGGAATTCTTAGGGGACGCAATCCTGGGATTCGTCGTCAGCGAACGCTTAGTACAAATGCTCCCGCAAGACGCGGAAGGCAAACTTAGTGAGACCAAGGCGCTGCTGGTCAGCGCCACTCACCTTTTCGAGACGGCGCAGCGGATCGACATCGGCGCTTACTTGTTTCTGGGCCGAGGCGAAGAGAAAAGCGGCGGCCGCGAGAAAAAGGCCATGCTGGCCGATGCCATGGAAGCGCTGATCGCAGCGATTTATCTCGATGGCGGAATCGACGCTGCCCGAAACTTCATCCTTGCCGAGCTCGTCCCCGAAACACTGGAGGGCTTGGGCCAAGGAAGGGAACGCATCGATTACAAAACCACTCTGCAAGAGCTGGCTCGTTCCTACAGGCTCCCATTGCCCCACTACGAAGTCGTGCGGCAAACGGGACCGGAACACGCGAAGAACTTCACCGTTTCGGTGGCAGTTGGAGACAAGTGGACAGCCCAAGGCGTTGGCACGACGAAAAAGAGCGCATCACAGGACGCCGCGAAACGGGCGTACCAGCAAATGATTGCGCAGCCTTAAACGCCGATCACTTCCTGGTCTGCAATCACATACACGCGGTCGTTCTGCTCGCGATTCACCAGCGCCGCGCCGGTCAGCGCGCCAAACGCAGGCAGCACACCGCAGCATGGTGTGAACCAATAGCAGCAAAGCGTCCGTTTCTCCTTACCCCGGCCGGTGAGACGAATCGCCGGATGCATGTGTCCGGCCAGCGCGTACCCAGCAGCCGATGATCCGGGATAATGCTGGAACACAAACGGCGGTTCGGGATAAGGAGCGTTCGCGCAACGAATATTTAGTTCCGCGGGAGGGTCGCCCGCGCGTCGATCGTGGTTACCGCGAATCAGCAGAATATCGAGGTTCGCGTGGTCGTCGCGCCAGTCGGCAATCTCGCGCATGGTCCGCGGAGCGCGCCCTTGCTTGGCGTGAATCGCATCCCCAAGCAACACCATGCGGGTCGCCGATGTCTCCCGAAGCAGCGCATCCAGCCGCTGCATATCGGTTCGCGTAGTGCCTTCCGGGACAGGAATCGCGGCAGACCGCAACGTAGCCGCCTTACCCCAATGCGTATCGGCCACAAGAAGCGTTTGCTTCCGCTGCCAGTAAATCGCGCGATCGGCGAAGAGCACAAGTTCCTCGCCCGCAACCTTAATTGCGAGACTCATGGACCTGCGCGGCCATGCGGCGAATACGGTCGCCCAGTTTCTCCGAACTGACACGATTCCGCGTGCGGTCCACCATCAGTGGGAAGCAAAGCGGAGAGGGACGTTTCATGTCTTGTAAGATGACCGAAACTTTGGACAAGCGTTCCAAAGTCTGACCCAGCCGGCTGCGCTCCAACTGCCGTTCCAGCACTTCGCGGTTCGCCTGATCAAGCAGCAGGTTGCCGCTGTCATAGCGCGTGAAAACGTCGAAGAGCAACCCGCTCGACGCCTGAAGCTGACGGACGCTCTTGCTCTGGCCGGGATATCCGTTGAACGTGAGCCCCGCTACACGGGCGATCTCGCGAAACTGTCGACGCGCGAGTTCCGCCGCATTCAAGCTTTCCGGAATGTCGCGGCCCAGGTTGTCGGGCGAGAGAAGATGTTGCGCAAGAGCCTCTTCAATCGGCGCCGGTTCCGGCGCCAGCAACTCGAAGCCGTAGTCGTTGCAGGAGATAGAAAACGAGATCGGACGTACGCGAGCGACGCGCAGCGCCAGAAGCGCAGCCAAGCCCTCATGCACCAACCGTCCGGCAAAAGGATAGAAGAACAGATGATGGCCTTCCTTCGTTTCGACACGCTCGATCAGCAGTTCGTCCTCACCGGGCACGCGCGAGATAGAAGCCTGGGTCTCGAAGATCGGCCGCAAAGCCGTCATCTCCGGCCCTCCGAAATTGCCGTCGCGTGCCAATTCGAAGCGTTTGCGCAGCGCCAGTGCCAGCTCATTCGAGAGCGGCATGCGCCCGCCTTCCCAACTTGGAATGATGCCGCCTGCCGTCACCGGAGCTTTCTTCACCCAAGCCGTCATCTCGCGAACGCGCACGAACTGAAGCACCTTACCGGAAAACGCGAAACGGTCCCCCGGCCGCAGCCGCGCGATGAAGCCTTCTTCCACGCTGCCGATCCGCCCGCCAGTCATATACCGAACGTCCATCGCGGAGTCGCTGACAATCGTCCCCGTCGAGAGCAGATGCCGCCGCGCCACAGTCCGGTTAGAGATCACAAATTTCCCGTCCTCCATCGTGACCCGCGCATACTCCGGATACGCGCGCAGCGCTTCGCCGCCATGCGTGACGAACTCCAGCACCCAGTTCCACTCCGCGCGCGAAAGTTCACGAAACGCGTACGTGCGGCGCACCTCGTCGAACATCTCTTCACCGTCGAAGCCTCCCGATACGGCGACCGTCACCACCCACTGCGCCAACAGGTCGAGCGGACGTTCCACGGGATACCGGCTCTCAATCGCCCCCAGGTAATAAGCGTCCCGAGCAGCGGCTACCTCCGCCAACTCCCAAGCATGCGTAGGCGCACAAGTAATCCGGCTAACCACGCCAGGCCGGTGTCCGCTCCGCCCCGCGCGCTGGAGCAATCGCGCAACGCCTTTCGGACTACCGATCTGAATTACGTGATCCACCGGTGTGAAGTCCACGCCCAAGTCCAAACTCGAAGTGCACACCACCACACGCAACGTTCCCGCGCGCAGCCCGTCCTCCACGAAGTCCCGCGTCTTCCGTTCGAGCGATGCATGATGCAGCGCGATCTGCGCCGCCCAATCCGGACGCGCCGCCAGAATCGCCTGATACCAGATCTCCGTCTGCGACCGCGTGTTCGTGAACACCAGAGTCGTCACGCCCTCTTCGATCGCCGCGATCACTTGCGGCAGCACGTTCACCCCAAGATGCCCCGCCCACGGAAAGTTCTCCATCTC